>JAYSUN010000366.1:0-12467 GCA_043719045.1 Hyphomicrobiaceae bacterium
AAGGAAATGTCTGTCTCGATCTGACGGGTAATCTCGACGGCTCGCTTCTTGTCCTGGAACGTCGGGATGACGGTGACCAGTTTGCGCAGAAATACATCGCCGGACGCCAGCAGAAAGAAAAGCAAGAGCATCACGGACAACCCCGATCCGATGACTTGAGGTGATCCCAGCAACACCGTATCGAGCAGTGCCGGTCGCACAACCCGGACTTCCTGTGGACCGGTAATCGCACCAGCCCGTGACGGCTCCTGCAATTGTTCAGTCGCCTTCTTGATGTCATCGAATGGCTTGGCAAAGCCCTTCAGCTTCTGCTTTATCAGATGCAGTGTTTGCGGCGCACGCTCAATCCAAGTTGCAGCCGGTGCCGCCAATGCGAACAGTCCTGCGGACAGCAACGCGATCACAGCCAGCATCACAATTCCTGATGCGAGTGGGCGCGCCGCACCCCGTCGTTCGAGAAACCTAACCGGGGGCGAGAGCATCATGCTGAGCAGGACCGCACAAGCAATCGGCGCAAGCAGGGACGCTGCGAAGTAGAGAACGCAGAACACCAGCAGGACTGCAATGACGTTCAGTGCCAAAGATGGTGCAAGCGCAAGCCGTTGCGGCACCCCTTCACCTTCGGCCAAGTCTCCCGATGGCGCAACTTGGTCTTGTAGCGCGGCTTGAGCCATCGATCGTTGGTTTCTCAAAGTGGGGCGCAGCGGGTCAAGACGTGCGTTCTGGCTTCACCGCGATCAGTTTCTCAATGGCGCGCACCTTGCGATCGACGAAGATAACGTTCGGCAATTCGATTGCGGCGCCGCGCTCACCCGCCATAGTCACCTTCAGATCGCCGGCACCGAAGCCGAGCAGCGACCGGAACAGATCTGAACTGAGCTTCTGAAATCTCAGGCCGTTGGTGTCGAAGCTTTCCGCTGCCCCGCCGATGAGGCGCTCTTCGGTCATCTGTCCTGGCCGGATGCGCCAGTGCGTCATGCGGTCGAAGACGAAGAACATGAGTAGCCAGATGATCATCAACCCCGCCGAGAACACGAGGTAGAAGCCGGTGTTCATGTGCACAGACAAGTATGGGATCAGCCTTGCGATATCATCCCACCACCCGAACCAAGCCAGTAGAACCGCAACAAAGGCGACGCTGAGCAACGCGACCACGGAATGGATCCCACGCAAACGCACGTTGGTGAACACGATCAATAACAGCAGGATGGCAAGATAGGTCAGACCAAGCGCCGAACTCGGCTGTGCGCCGGGAGCCGTTGCCAGAAATTTTTCCTGACCAGCATTGAGCAGTGCGAAGACGAAGCCGAACGCCCACGCCGGCCACCAGTACAGCAATGTCGAATGACCGTAGACACTAATTTCTTGAACGACAGGCTGCAGGGTGGCGAGGACCGGAGCAGGTGCTGCTTGGATCGTCGAGGGAGCCTGTTGCATTGGTAATACCCTTTCAATCATGAGAACCGTCACGCGCAAGAGGAGCTCGTGCGGATTGCAGCGGTGCTCCACGGCTGGCCTACAAGGTGCTTGGCGGTGGAGTGGATGGCGGCACAATATCCGGGGGCTGCCGGACTGGCACAATTGGATCGCCGAGTGGCGGATATGGGACATCGCTTGGCGGGGGCAAAGGGATCGCGATTGGCGGTGGCTGCGTGTCAGGGTTCGATTGCATGAGCTGTTTCTCTTATGGGCAGTCGGTTCACATTGCTTGTCTGCTGGCGTGGCAGGTCATGGCGGCTGCGGTATCAGCCGCATGCGATCGCAATGAACTGGGCAGCCCCTGTGGCCCAGTTCAGATTCGCCCGAGGACGACAAGGATAAGTACGACGATCGCAATCGTGCCGAGCGCGCCGGACGGTCCGTAGCCCCAGCTTTTGCTATGTGGCCACGAGGGAATCGCACCGAGCAGCATGAGAATGAGCAGCACCAGCAGAATGGTGCCGAGTGAAATCGACATGGGTGTGCCTCGTTGAATGGAGTTACGACGAATCAGGTCGGACATGAGGCGTTGGCCCACGCGCCGCAATCCGCCAGCAGAGGTGATCAATCAATTGATACAGTGACAGAACCCGGGCGCCGGGGGGAGGAGGCGGGTTCTTCCTCGAACGCGTGGGGCACTCAGCTATTCGCTGCGCGCCTCTGACGTTCAATCTCGGCGTTTTCAGCTTGATACGCTGGCGCCATGGGATCGAACACCTTCCAGCCGGACGTTTCACATTCACGGCGACGGGCCGGCACATCGATCGGTTCATGGCGATTGAGCAAGCCGTCGATCTTGTCGATCGCGTGTGAGGTGCGCACCGTCACCAGTGTGCCGCCGCGGCGGACCGCTTCGGAGTAAACGTGAGCATCAGGTTCAGACAGGCCCGCGCCAACCAGCGCGCCGACGATACCACCAGTCGCCGTTCCAGCGATCGCACCAACTGCGGTCGTTGCCAGCCAACCAATGGCGACTACGGGGCCCAATCCAGGAATGGCGAGCATGCCGAGGCCAGCGAGCAAGCCTACGCCACCACCGACCACTGCGCCGATGCCCGCGCCCGTTTCGGCACCCGCTGCGGTCGCAGAGGTCGGTTCAGCATCGGCGTGTCTGTCAACCGTATATTTGTTAGCGACCACACTGATGTCGACCGAGGGCACGCCGGCGGCTTCGATGTCCCTCACCGCGCGCTCCGCCTGATCATAGCGGTCATAAACTTTGCTGAACGTCTGCATTGTCAAACTCCGTATCCATATTATTGTCAGTTAGCGACCACATTACCCTTGAAGTCGACGGCGACTTTCATGCTCTTGCCGCCATCCGAGCCGGTTCCGCGCCAGACACCGTTGGTATCCTTCGCGAGGACCGAGACGTTGATGTATCCGGCAGCAAGGAGCCGATCCTTGGCTTGGTTCTCGGTGAAGCTGTTGGCTCCAGGCAGAGGTGCTCCAGCATCGGTCTTGGTCAGATTGAAATGGCCGGCTTTGCAATGGTCGAGAAAGGCTGCGCTCGACAGCTTGCCGTCTGTCGTCGCCTTGTCGGCGATGCGGAGACCGGCGAAGTAGCGTCCGCCTTCCGCTTCCGTGAGGGTGCCGTCGGCATTGGCATCGGCTTTCGTCCAGGCGGCGGCACATTCGGCATCGGTCATGGCATAAGCGTGTGTGCACGCGAGTCCTGCCGCAAGAGCGGCGGCTGCGAAGAGCGGTTTCATGTTGAAATCCTTGTTTGCTGTCGGAGTGCGGGCGGCAGCTGTTACTTCACGCGGTCCAACCAGTCATTGATGGCTTTCTCGCCCTGTTCCTTGTCGTGGCCGTAGCGCTTCTGCAGGAGGCCGAGCATTTCGGTGCGCTTGCCCGCAATAACATCCAGGTCGTCATTGGTGAGCTTGCCCCACTGTTGCTGGGCCTTGCCCTTAAATTGTTTCCAATCGCCTTCGATTTGATCCCAGTTCATTGGATGATCCTTCCGGATGGTTCGGGTGGCGTGAGACTTTTCAGATGATGACCGCCGGTGAGCCAGTCGCCGCAAGGCCGACACTCGTTTTATCGGACCAAGTGTCGATCACGATCCATATGTTCGTGAGACCGAGCTGACTGTTCGAATGTAGTCGTTACCGGAGGCGCGGCGATAGCATCGGAATCTACTCATTCGGCAAAATTCCTTACGCGGCCGCGCTTGCCGTTACCCACAGGTGATGATGAGTTCCGTGGAAACCATGAGCGCCCGGTGATGAGTAGATTTTGTGCTCGGCGGAATGATTCTCGGGCTGCTCGCCCAGGACACGGAGCCTCTTCTTGCCGCGGCGGCATCCGGAAGGATGCATGCTGCGGCCGCTCAGAAATTCGGGCCCGGCCACATTGGCGAAGACTTGCCGGAGTTCCACTCGGGGGTCCTGCGCGACCTTTACAGCCTGGCGCTGACGTAGAACGGCATGGCTATACGCGCCGCACGCATTTCACGTCGAACAAGGTGCATGACAAAAGTCGAAAGTATCAGACAATGATGTCACCCAACATCGTGCTCCGCGACCCGGAAATGCTCCGCGCGGTCGGCAAGGCTGACCATCTGGCCAGCGGCTTGGATCGTGATGGGATGCCGAGTCGCGCCAGCACGCGGTGTGATGAAGGTCGCCATGTCACGGATCAGATCCAGTTGCCGTGGTGACGCGTCAGCCAGCAACGCGATCGTCAGATTTTCAAGCGCGATGATGCGCACGCGCAGCCGCGTGAACTCGGCACGAACCGACGCAGCGCTGTCGCCGTTTTCTATAGCAGGCTGCGAGCCATCCTGTGGCCCGTCGGGCCCCGCGCCACCTTCGCCATCCCAACGGGCCAGCGCTGACTGACGGTTTTGCGACGGCGCAGCGGGGTCCGGACCGCAATCAGGCATTGTGATGACCTCATAGCAAAGACAGGTCCGTATGCGCGTGCATCCGGCTTCTACGCCCGTGCACCGATCGGCGTGACGCGGACGAGCTTTGGTACTGACGTGGCGGGCATCGCTCCTTCCGCGCCGATCCAACCTGCCGAAAAAAAGAGGCGACCTCGGATCGGGGGGGGATGATCCGAGGTCGCCGCATTGGTTGCAACCCTCTCACGGGAGCTGGTACTGGCCTTCGGGGGAGGAAGGACACACCGCCAATGGTGCAGGCTGGGAAGGACCTCAGCCGACAGAATCACCTTGGCCATTGCAGCGGCGGGCCACCAGACTCGGAAACTACTCATGCCGCGCGATAAAAACCGATAGCCGTGGTTGTTCCTGCGTCGCCGCACCCTTACGTCCGGCCTTAATTGACCGTTCGCTATTTATGGAATGCTTCTATACGCTTGCGCGGCGCGCACCGAACGGCTTGACTATCATCGAGCGACAATCCGGCGAGTTGGCGGGCTTCAACCAAGGCACGCGCTCAAAGATGGATAAACCACTCGACGGACTGACGCGCATGTTCCGCAAACTCGATCCTCGCATTCGTGCCCATCTGCCCGAGCTGGCGGCGTTGGTTCTTGTCGCCATGTTCTGCACCATGGCGTCGATGCTCTGGCAGTATCAGCGAACCATCGAGCGGGTGCAGCACACCGAAGATGTCGAGACGAAGATCTTGTCGGTTTTCGCGACGATCCTGGAGGCGCACGCGAGCGCGCGCGGCTTCCTCGTCACCGGCGACGAGGCCTACCTGAAATATTACAGCGCCGCCGTGATGACGATCGATGCGGAAGTCGTTGCCTTGCGCGATCTGACAGCTGACAATCCCGATCAACAACGCACGCTGGCCGCCCTGACGCCTGCAATCAATGATCGTTTTGCCAAGTTGAAAGTCGCGATTGATCTTCGACGCACGGCCGACTTCAGCGCGGTCCAGTCCAATTTTCGATTAGGCAGTGGCGCCGAATCCTTGCAGCCGATCCGTGACCTCGTGTCCTCGATGAAGGAGACCGAACGCAAACTTCACGTGTATCGACTGGCAAGTGCGCAGACGGTGATCATCGCTGGGGGCATTGCGTCTTTGTTGGCCATCACCCTGGTGATGTCTTCCATGGCCGCGTGGATCTGGAACACGCGCCGTGAGGCGAGCGACTTGGTTTTGTCGATTGCCGACCGCGAAAAAAATGAAGAGCAAATCCGCCAGATGCAGAAGATCGAGGCCGTCGGTCAGCTGACAGGCGGACTGGCTCATGACCTCAACAACATGCTCGCGGTCATTCTCAGTGGCCTCAGCCTGACCCAGAAGCGGCTCGTGGCTGGCGACACAAATGTGCAGCGGTTCGTGACGGCCGCCATGGATGGCGCCCACCGCGCCGCGGCACTGACAAACCGGCTGATGGCGTTTTCCCGGCAACTGCCACTCGCACCTGAGCGCATCGACGCCAACCGGCTCGTTGGCGGCATGTCGGAACTCCTGCAACGAACCCTGGGCGAGACCATCCGTGTCGAGACAGTTCTCAACGCGGGCCTATGGCCCACCAACGCCGACGCCGGACAACTTGAAAACGCGCTTCTGAACCTGTCGATCAATGCGCGCGACGCCATGCCAGAGGGCGGCAAGCTGACCATCGAGACATCCAACAGCCATCTCGATGACGCCTACGCTCGCCAGTACGAAATGCCCACGGGCGATTACATTTTGGTCACAGTGACCGATACCGGCACGGGCATGACGGCGGCCGTCATCGACAAAGCGTTCGACCCATTTTTCACCACCAAGGGTGTTGGCCAAGGTACGGGACTTGGTTTGTCGCAGGCGTTCGGGTTCATCAAACAATCCGGCGGGCACATTAAAATCTATTCCGAAGTCGGGCACGGGACGACCATCAAAATGTATCTGCCGCGCCTGTATGGCGCAGGTCCTGAAGATGCGATCCGAACCGCCAAGGAGGAAGCCTGGCCTGACCTGCAGCCCGCAAAGCGGAAAGATAATTCGCGCCACTTGATTCTGGTTGTGGAAGACGACGCGCGGGTCAGCGAGATGACAGTCTCGGCACTGCGTGAGCTTGGTTACACAGTTATCCATGCGAATGGCGCCAAGAGCGCATTGGAGAAGCTTGATGCCCATCCCGGTACCGCGCTGCTGTTCACCGACATCGTCATGCCGGAGGTCAATGGGCGCCAATTAGCAGCCGAGGCGCTGCGTCGGCGACCCGACATCAAAGTGCTCTACACCACCGGCTTCACGCGCAATGCGATTGTCCATAGTGGACGACTGGATGCCGGGCTTAACTTCATCGCCAAGCCGTTCACACTCGTCCAACTCAGCACCAAGATGAGCGAAGTCATGGCGTAAGTGCATGCGGTGTCGGCATTCCTATCTGCAGCCTCAATTTATAACTCAACCCGGACCAATACTGTCATGTATGGACTTGGCGCCAGCCCATGGTCCTGCACGACGACCTTTACGTGATGAATTTTGAGGACGGGCCGTTGCCTGCAACTGGCCCGGTCATCCGGGCTTCACGATAATCGAATTGACTCCGCTCACCTACCACGTTCTATCCGGCCGCCAAGAGGCACGCGAGCGCCCACCATTGCTGTATTCCATGCCGCGCACGATGTTGGCTGGCAAGTCGAGCATATCGCGTCTGACTTCGAGGCCGAGGCGCTCCGCAAACTCGAACAGTACACTGTTGCAATTCTCGGTCATGAGATCGTAGCGGCGCCATTCGGCCGACATGCGGCGCGCATGGGCAAGTGCTTTTTGATAGGTGCCCTCGCTCACGCCGACCCGATAACGCGCTGATGCGCGCTCTCTGATGTCAGCGGTGGTCTTCATGATCCGGCCCGGTGCATTAAGCAAGGCAGCGCCATCGGTGCGTGGATAGCGAGCCGGATAGAGCGCAATCGTCTTGTCGACACGGACGGCGCCATCCCGTGTGACGGTTCCAATTTGTACGAAGCTATGCCCGACGATGCAGGAACTAGGGCGGGCCAGAAACTCTATGTAGCGCGGTGCTGGCCCCTGGCCGGCCAGCACCGACGAAGCAGCGAAAACTAATACAACGACAAGGCAGACGATACCCGACGCCAGCGCCTTGGCCATGTTTGGCCATCTACCGCCGGCAAGCACGATCGCTGCGATGAGCATCAGGGCCGCGATCATGAGATCTCCCACCGTGCAATGCGCGATGGCGAACCAGATTTCTTGCGGCGTTCCTGTGCGCCAGACATCATAACGCGGAAGCTGAACCACTTCCCAGATGAGGTGCAGGGCGGCAGAGGCGAACACATACGCTGCGAGCGCGCGAAGCCAGTCGCTTCAGGTCGGTCGGACATCATAGCGTTGTGCTGCGCAGCCGCAGCGCGTTGCCGATGACACTGACCGACGACAGCGCCATGGCCGCTGCCGCAATGATGGGCGAAAGCAGGATGCCGAACCACGGATAAAGAACACCCGCCGCGATGGGGACGCCGACGGCGTTGTAGACAAACGCGAAGAACAAGTTCTGGCGAATGTTGGCCATCGTGGCGACGGAGAGCTGGCGCCCGCGCACAATGCCCATCAGATCGCCCTTGATCAGTGTCACACCCGCGCTTTGCATGGCGACATCCGTGCCGGTGCCCATCGCGATACCGACATCCGCCGCTGCCAGAGCGGGCGCATCGTTGACGCCATCGCCCGCCATCGCAACCACACGACCCTCGGTTTTCATGCGCTGGACAACAGCGGCCTTCTTGTCCGGCATGACATCGGCCTCGACCTCGGTGATGCCGAGTTTGTCGGCAACCGCTTTGGCCGTGGTGGTGTTGTCGCCGGTCAACATCACGACGCGCAATCCAGCCGCCTGCAGAGCTGCAATAGCAGCCGGTGTCGTGGCCTTGATCGGATCGGCAACGGCGATGGCACCGGCGGCCCTGCCGTCGATGGCAACAAAAATCGCGGTCGCACCATCGCGACGTAGTTGTTCGGCTTGGTCGGCTAGGTCGCCGAGCGTGATCCCGGCTTCGCTCATAATGCGGGCATTGCCGATGACCAGATTGCGTCCTTCGACAGTGCCGGTGATGCCTTTGCCGGCGGGCGCATCGAAGTTGTCGACTGATGCCAGAGTGAGGCTTTTCTCATGCGCGGCGGCAACGATCGCGGCACCCAGGGGATGCTGGCTGTTGACTTCCAGGCTGGCCGCCAAGCGCAGCAGTTCCGCTTCGACGACATCGGATGCGGTGCGAATGGCGACAACTTTCGGTTTGCCCTCGGTCAAGGTGCCGGTCTTGTCGATGACGATGGTATCGACTTTTTCGAAGCGCTCCAGGGCTTCGGCGTTCCGGATGAGAATGCCCGATTGCGCGCCGCGTCCGACACCGACCATGATCGACATCGGTGTTGCCAGACCGAGTGCGCACGGACACGCAATGATCAGGACCGACACCGCCGCAATAAGTGCGAACGCGAACTGCGGCGCTGGTCCCCAGATGAACCAAGCGGCGAATGCCAAGGCAGCTGAACCAATAACTACAGGCACGAACCAGCCGGAGACCTGATCCGCCAGACGTTGGATCGGCGCACGGCTGCGCTGTGCCTCCGAGACCATCTGCACGATCTTGGCCAGCAGCGTCTCACGACCGACCTTTTCGGCGCGCATGATGAAGCTGCCGGTCTGGTTCATCGTGCCGCCGACGACTTTCGCGTCGACCTCTTTGGTGACCGGCAACGATTCCCCCGTCACCATCGATTCATCGATCGTGCTGCGACCCTCAGCAATAGAGCCATCGACCGGCACGCTTTCGCCCGGCCGCACGCGCAACCGATCGCCGACGACAACAGCATCAAGACTGACGTCTTCATCCGCGCCGTCGGGCTTGATCCGGCGCGCTATTTTAGGCGCGAGGTTGAGAAGCGCCCGAACCGCTCCACTGGTCTGATCGCGGGCACGCAGTTCGAGCACCTGTCCGAGCAGGACGAGCACGGTGATGACCGCCGCGGCCTCAAAGTAGACGGGAACGGCGCCGTCAGCGCCGCGCATGGCTGGCGGAAACATGCCCGGCAACAGTGTGCCGGCGATGCTGTAGATCCATGCGACGCCGGTGCCCATCGCGATCAGCGTGAACATGTTGAGATTGCGGGATTGGAGCGAAGCCCACGCGCGTTCGAAGAACGGCCAGCCTGCCCAAAGCACGACCGGCGTCGCCAGCACGAGTTGCACCCAGTTCGACGTCTGTTGTCCCAGCCAGCGGTGCAGGCCGGTCAGATGCCCGCCCATTTCCAGCGCGAACACCGGCAAAGTCAAAGCCAGCGCGATCCCGAAGCGTCTGGTCATATCGGCGAGTTCGGCATTCGGCAGGGCCTCTGCCGTCACCGTTTCGGGCTCCAACGCCATGCCGCAGATAGGGCAGGACCCAGGACCATTTTGTCGGATCTCGGGATGCATCGGGCAGGTGTAGATCGCACCCGCTGGCACCACGAGCGTGGAAGCTGCACCGTGTTCCAGGTACTTTGGCGGTTCAGCAACGAACTTGGCCCGGCAACCGCCTGCGCAAAAATAATAGATCTGTCCGCCGTGCACCGCGGTGTGTTTGGCCGTTTGCAGATCGACGTCCATGCCGCAGACGGGATCTTTCGCGTATTTCGCCGTGTCTGTCATTCACGTGGACCTTTTGCAGTGGCCTCGTCCAGGCGGCGTTTCTCGGCAGCGATTTTTCGGGTCTCCCAGTTGGCCAGTAGATCGGGTGAACCGCCAAAGACGCCATAGGCGTGAGCGAGTATGCCGATGCCCCAGCCCAGGAACGGCCATTGGACCCACCAACCGGGTCCGGTGGATGCGTCGATCACGACGAGGCCACACATTACCAGCACGAACACACCCAAGTGGATGTAAAAATCCTTGAGAGCGGCGACGCGTCGCTTTGCGAGGTTCAGGTTTACGTCCTCAGTCATCGGCTTCACTCCGTTGGCGATTGAAACAACTGCGCTTCATTTGACATAGAACCAAAGTAGCTTGGTAAAGCCGAGCGCAAAACGGTCAGAGAACCCTTTCGGAATATGATGCACAATCGGTTCTGGTTCGTGAGGCACTTCGCCAGCGGGTCGGTTGTCGGCTGAAATCATGCTGACCGGGATCATATTCGAATAGGCGCGTCTTTAGACCGCGCCTGTTGGGCGCTATCAGGTCCACGGATCGTAACTGCCGAAGTTCCAAACATGACCCTCCGGATCGCGGCACGAGTACGCCCGGCCTCCGTAGTCCTCGTCCTTGATCGCCATGACGATCTCCGTACCGGCTTTGACCGTGTTGGCATAGTGCTGGTCGATTGCGGCGACGACGATGTACACACTCTGCGATCCAATGCCGCCGCTTTCTGCAGGCGATTTGACGAGGTTGTGAAACTCGTTGTTTCTTGCCGACCCCAGCATGATCATCCCGTTGCCGAAGGTCAGTTGAGCGTGAGCGATATTACCGCTCTTGTCGGGGACGACCAAGTGCTTTTCGAAGCCGAATGTCGAGCACAGCCATTCGATCGCAGTCTTACCATCGCGATAGCGCAATGTGGGGATGACGACTGCTTTCGTGCTTGCTTCAGTCTCGTTCATTGGTTGTTCCTAAAAGTCGCTCGCCGCTCGACGGGTTCCATCTGCGGGAAATAGTTGCTACCTCGGGTCGCCCTTTCTTCTTCAGTCAGGCGTCACATCAATCAGTTTGTATTTACTCACTCAACGATGAGATCCACCGTCAGACCTTGCTCGATGCCGGTGCCCGGCACGGTCCCGAGCCCTGGATGCCTTTCGCACCACTCAGTTGTGTAGTCTTTCCGTTGATTGCGGCCTCGAAGGCTTGTTCCAGGGTGCGCACGGTGACGCGATAGAGGTCGCGGTGCTCGTCGAGGGTGACGCCCTGTCAGGGCTTCATGTCAAATCCAGCTTGCGCCAATTTTTTGACTGTCGCTACTGCCGCGGCGTGATCTGGCAGGACTGCAATCGTTGTGTCGCTACTTTGCATGTCAAAGCTCCTTCAGCGTATCGCATTGCGTCATGATGCGGCGGATCTTGGGGTCGCGTCGACGTGTGTGACGTAAGTCTGTACTGCTCACTGACGATAGGGTCGGAAACTACTCAGCCGCCGGCTTGGGTGCCATGAGCGAGCATAGGCGTGCTTGCCAGCATCGGCCCGATCGCGACTTCACTCAGCGCCAGATCACCTCGTCTTTGTAGGTAGATTCCGAGGGGCGCGTGGCATGGTCCAAATGAGTTCAATGTCAGCCAGCCGCAGGTGCCGATTTTGCCGATTTCGGATCGGTCCTCGGCCATCGATGTTGAACACTTCAGACTGGCTCCGGGGACACGGAAAGAGATGCCTGATCCGTACCAAATTCTTGGCGTCAGCCGCGACGCAACGCCAGATGCGATCCGCAAGGCCTATCGTGCGCTTGCCAAGAAGAGCCACCCCGACCTGCATCCCGGCGACAAGGCAGCGGAGACTCGCTTCAAGGACATCGCCTCGGCGTATGGAATCGTCGGTGACGAAGCAAAGAGGGCGCAATTTGACGCTGGTAAAATCGATGGCAGCGGCCATGAGAAGCAACAGCATGCCGAGCGGCCATCGTATCGCGAGCACGCCGATACCGGTCAACAGTTCAAGTATGACCGGCATTGGAATGGCAATGGTCAAGCCGAAGACGACATGTTTGCTGAACTGTTTGGTCAACGCGGCAGGACAAGTCAGCGAGGCCAGGACGTTCACTATTCCCTTTCTGTTGCTTTCGTCGACGCCATTCGTGGGGCGAAAAAGCGCGTCGTAATGGCCGACGGGCGAACGCTGGATATCAGCATTCCCGCTGGCATGAGGGAGGGGCAAACTTTACGGCTCCGTGGACAGGGTCATCCAGGCAATGGCAGCGGCGGCGCCGGCGATGTGCTGGTACAGGTCCACGTCGAGTCACACGCTGTATTTCGCCGCGACGGCGACGATATCAAGTCAACACTGCCGGTGACGCTCGGCGAAGCCCTGGCTGGTGCCAAGGTCGCGGTCGGAACCGTCTTCGGCATTGTCAACCTGACGGTGCCCAA
>JAYSUN010000367.1:0-4244 GCA_043719045.1 Hyphomicrobiaceae bacterium
GACCGTCTGGGAGGAGCTGTCTGGTGGCCTCGACATGATGAAGCTGTCGGACAAGCGCGAGATCAACAGCCGCGCCTATTGCGGCTGGTTCAACTTCAATGGGTTTGTGGCAGTTGAACAAGTAGCGCATCTTTTTCCCAGGACAGCGTTGCCACCGCTTGGGAGATCGCCATTAAAGTTGGCCAAGGGGAGCTGCCAGAGGCGTCGGAGAGCATGGTCGAGTTCGAGTCGGCGGTTGCAACTGAAGGTTTTCTTTTGTTGTCAACACTGTGCCCCATGTCCGCGCCGCAGGTGCCATCCAATCGGCACATCGTGATCCGTTTGATCGGCTGCTTGCCGCACAGGCTGTCATTGAAGGACTGACGATTGCTACAACCGATCCGGCAATCGCTGGCCTCGGTGTTCCTGTTCTGTGGTGAGCCGAATCACCTCGGGGACCACGCCGCCACCGCAAGGTTTCCTGGATCCTCTGGATGATGCTGAGTTGAAGCTCTGGTACGGTGAGGGCAGATGAAGCTTTTGCTCGACACCCACGCCTGCGTCTGGCTACTTCTCGGCGACAACCAACTTTCGTCTCGATCACGAATGGCCATTGAAGCCGTGTCTGCGAGCTCTTTCTTGAGTGTCGCGTCGATCTGGAAAATCGCCATCAAGGTCGGGCTGGGCAAATGGCCGGAAGCTCGGCCTCAAATTGGCGTATTGTCGAAAAAACCTGCTCCCTCCCCACCCCAACCGAGCCACCACGCGCATGTTCACCGGCATCATCACAGCCCTCGGCCACATCGTCACCAAACAGGGCGGTGTGTTCACCGTACGCACGCCTTATGCAGCTGACGGCATCGCGCTTGGGGCATCGATTGCGCATGACGGCTGTTGTCTGACGGTGACCACGGTCAAGGCTGACGGCCCCGGCTCGATTTACACGCTCGATGTCTCCAACGAGACACTGTCCAAGACCACGCTCGGTGGCTGGCAGGCGGGCACGATCGTCAATCTCGAGCGGGCGTTGAGAGCCGGCGATGAGCTCGGTGGTCACATCGTCTCCGGCCACGTCGATGGCGTTGCGACGATCGTGGACATGCGTGCGGATGGCGATAGCCGCCGCTTCACCATCGATGCACCTGCCGCGTTGTCGCCGTTCATTGCGCCGAAGGGCTCCGTCGCGCTCGATGGCGCATCGCTGACCGTCAACGAGGTGAGCGGGCAAACTTTCGGCATCAATCTTATTCCGCACACGTTGACCGTCACGACCTGGGGCACTCGAAAAATCGGCGATCCGATCAATCTGGAAATCGACCCACTCGCCCGCTACATCGCACGCCTGCTGGCAGCACGAGGCAGTCTCCGTTGAACAACGGCCTCAACCGGCGCCGCGCAATGCGGCCAGCACTTTGAGCCCCGGATAACCGTCGGCGGGCAGTAATGCCATTTTGGTTTGAAAATTCCGCACCGCGCGCATCGTATCGTTACCGACCCGTCCGTCCGTACCATCAGTGTTGAAACCCTGCGCGGTCAGGCGCCGTTGCAGCTCCTGCGTCTCTTCAAGCGTCAGCGTCCGCTCGCCACTCGGAAATTGCTGAACAAATGGCGCGCCACCGCGAATGCGATCGCCCAGATGCACAATCGCCAGCGCATAGGTGTTGGCCGGATTGTACGACCGCACGGCTGCGAAATTCTGCGTCAGGAGGAATGCGGGTCCACCAGCCACAGGAACCCAGGCTTTCGCCCGCTCGCCCAGGCGTGGAAACGGTTGCCCGTTGGCTTGCGTGACACCGCGCGCCACCCAAGCCGAAATCGTGGTCATCTCAGCTGCGTTGCTGCCCACACCAGCCGGCAGGCGAACCTCGTAGCCCCAACCTTCACCCCGGCGATAATTGCCGCGCTTCTGCAGATACTGCGCGGTTCCGGCCAACGCGTCATCGGGCGCCCCGAACGGCGACACCCGGCCGTCGCCGTTGAAATCAACACCCATGTTCAACCAGACTTCGGGCATCCATTGTGTGTGCCCCATCGCGCCCGCCCATGAGCCGAGCATTTCAGCTGGTTGCGCCCAGCCACGCTCAACAATGACCAGAGCATTGAGCAATTCCTGCTCCCAATAGGGTCGCCGTCGCGGATCGCCCCACGCCAGAGCCGCAAGCGCCGGAATGATTGGCCGCATGTGCTTCGGATTGGTCACGACGTCGCCGAACGCGGACTCCATGCCCCACAGCCCCAACATCACATAGCGATCAACACCGTAGGTGCGCTCGATCCGCTCCAGCAGCGGCGCATGTTCGCGTGCCCGTTCGCGGCCGACCCGGACGCGCCAATCGGAAACACGGCGATTGAGATATTGCCAAACCTGCTCGCGGAACTCCGGCTGCGCCTTATCCAGGGCGTACACAGAGGTATCGGGTTTGATCGTGCCCATGACTCGGGTGTAGGTGGCGTCGGAGACAGCGCGGGATTTGGCACGCGCCCGGAAGGTTTCGACCCACTGCGCGAACGGTTGGGTCGCGGTTTGAGCGTGGGACGTCGAGATGAGAGGAAAATTCGATGTCGCGGCCGCCGCCGTCGTGGCAAACCCACGCAGCACGGCACGGCGCAGAAGCGGTAACGTCATTGTCGCTGTATCCGAATGACCCAGGCACGCACCGCGGTGATGGATCACATAAACCACAACCGATGCAAGGGCCGCATGCAGCTTCAGGGACCGGAACCGGACACAGAAACCCGGACACATGACCCCACGCGGCCCGATCAGCCCCTTTGACCACCGACATCGGCTGCCTCGGTCAACGACCAAACAATGTCGCACTCCGCCTTGTCCACCCCGTAAGGCTATGCCAAGTCTTGACCAGCATCGGGCCAGTCTGAAGACCGGTTCCGTTATCCGAGGGAGGCTTCACCATGACACGTATGACCCGCCGCACGGCTTTGGCCGGCACCGCCGCTGCGACCGCGCTGATAGCGTCGCCCGCAATCCTGCGTGCGCAAGCTAAAACCATCAAAGTCGGCATCCTGCAACCGGTCACGGGGGCTTTGGCTCAGGACGGCGCCCAAGGCAAACTCGGCGCGGAAGCGGCCATCAAATTCATCAACGATGCGGGCGGCATCAAGAGCCTGGGCGGCGCAAAGCTCGAGATGGTCTTTGGCGACGCGCGCTCGTCGCCCGAAGGTGGCACGCAGGAAGTCGAAAAGCTGCAAGGTGACGGCGTTGCCGCAATCGTTGGCGGTTTCGCCTCGCCGATTTGCCTCGCGGCCTCGCAAGCGGCCGCACGTTACGATCTCCCATACCTGGTCGATGTCGGCGTATCCGATCAGATCGTCGGACGCGGTCTGAAAAATACCTTCCGCTTCGGCCCTGGTTTTGGCGTCGTCACCAAGGCTGCCATTGAAAACCTCGACAGATTGAATACGGCGGCAGGCAAACCCGCAAAGACCGCACTGCTGGTTCATGAGGATGGCCTGTTCGGCGCGGGCTTAGCCAAGTTGATGGCCGCGGAATTGCCGAAAATCGGTATCGAGGTGGTCGGCACCATAGCGCATCCGACCCCATCGCGCGACATGTCCAATATTGCGCTGCAGATCAAAGACAAGAACCCGGATCTGCTGATCCCATCATCGTATTACAATGAGTTTGTGTTGCTCTCGCGCACGCTGCAGCAGCAGAAGATCAAGCCCAAGGGCATTTACGCCGTGCTCAACGGCGCTGCCTCGAACTACCGCTTCCTGAAGGAATTTCCGGAAGCTGCCAATTTCGTGATGGATTGCAATCACTGGCATGATCCGCGCAAGCCCGAATCGCAAGCGTTGCTCAAATCGGTCGTCGATAGTGGTGGCTTCTGGACCTACAATATCCCGCTGAATTACTCGTGTGTGAAACTGCTGGCCGACGCCCTCGAACGCGCCGGCTCCGATGACAAAGCTAAGCTGACCGAGGCTCTGCGCGCGTCCACCTATGCTGGCCACATCATGCCGTACGGACCAACCAAGTTCGGCGACAACGGTCAAAATGCCGGTGCGGGGCCGGTCAACACCCAAGTCCAGGACGGCGACATCAAAGTCATCTTCCCGTCAGACTTCGCCAACGCCAAACCCGTGTTCCCAGTCCCGGCTTGAACCGGCCCCGCGCTTCACTTCGACCAACACTCCATCCTTGTCGGTCGGAGTGACTAGCAGGCTGTTGAAATAGTCCGCTCGACGCCGCCGTGCAAATCATGATTCCCCTTTGCCCATCGGAAATCGGCTGGCGGAGCGAG
>JAYSUN010000368.1:0-1569 GCA_043719045.1 Hyphomicrobiaceae bacterium
GGCCGTGTAGGCGCCGATGGCGAGGAACGCGGCGTGGCCCAACGAGCCTTGCCCCGTGAAGCCGGTCAGGATCATCAGCGCGACGCCGACAATGGCGTAGATGAAGACAAACACGAGCTGACTTTGAAGGTATTTGCTGAGGACCAACGGGGCAACCAGAAGCACCGCCAGCAGTGCCAGATATGACCACCAATGGCCCGCATGCTGAAACAGGCGGATGTCCTGATCATAGTTGGTTTTGAATAGAAAGCGCATGCTCTGCCCTCAAACTTTCTTTCGGCCAAGCGCGCCGAACAGGCCTTCGGGCTTCAGCAGCAACATGATCAACAACACCAGATACGGTGCGACGTCTTTCCAGCCGGTGGCGAGATAGAAGCCAGCAAGAACCTCGATGACGCCGATGATCAGTCCACCAATGACGGCACCGGGGATCGAGCCGAAACCGCCGAGCACGGCTGCTGGGAAGGCTTTTAAGCCGAGCGCCAAACCGACATTGGAATTGATGAAGGTGATGGGAGCAAGCAGCACTCCGGCACAGGCAGCGACCATCGCGCTGATTGCCCAAATCATTGAGACGACGCGCTTGACGGGGATGCCCATGTAGTATGCCGCCAACATATTTTCAGATGTGGCGCGCATCGCCGTCCCCAGACGGGTCTTGTTGAAGAAGAGATAAAGGATGCCGCACAAGATCATGGTGGCGACGATCACCGACAGCTTGTCGTGTGCGATCACCAGGCCACCGACCTTAATCACTCCGCTCGAAAAGGGTGTTTCGATGCGCAGATCATCGGTCCCCCAAATCATCCCGGCGAGGGCGCGCAACAAAAATCCGAGACCAATCGTGGCCATGACGATGGCGAATTGCGGAAAGCCGAGGATGGGCCGCACCACCAGTCGCTCGATGATCATGCCGACGACGCCGAGAGTCAGCACCGCAAGCAGAAAGCCCGCCCAATAACTGAACCCGAGGATGGAGATGTAGGTGTAGGCGAAAAAGCCACCCAGCATCATCAACTCACCCTGGGCGAAGTTGACGACTTCAGTGGCTTTGTAGATCAGCACGAAACCGAGAGCGATCAAACCGTAAACACAGCCGAGAGCGAGCCCGCTAATCAGCTGCTGAAGAAAATCCAGCATACACCCTCCCGTTGCGCGCTTGGACTGCCGAGCTATTCCGGCACAGGCTCTTGCGGCCATTTCCACAACGCACGTCGGCTAGTTCAACCAAGGCATAGAAGGTGTGTCAATTGCGCATTCCCGAAGTGTCGCGAAAAATTGCCGAGCAAGCCCTTATCGCCACAGCGTCGACGTCGTCGTGGTGGCCGATCGGCATCGCTCTGGGCGATTTCAGCTAGACTCCGGCATTCACCGCGCTAAACGACACATTGTTGGCTTTGCTCAGCCCTCTGGTAGAGTGTACCTCAGCTCTTGGGTGTATTGGTGAATCGGCCCGTGCAATCGGTACCAAATTGGAAGAGTCGATGATCCAGCGGGGTCGGATATTTATGCGGACGCAGGGTAAACCCCTTGGG
Source organism: Hyphomicrobiaceae bacterium (assembly GCA_043719045.1). Classification (GTDB taxonomy): domain Bacteria; phylum Pseudomonadota; class Alphaproteobacteria; order Rhizobiales; family Hyphomicrobiaceae; genus JABFRJ01. The sequence continues at coordinate 1,536 of JAYSUN010000368.1, forward strand.
TGCGGCAGTACGCCAAGGTTCGGTGTCGGGCTGC
>JAYSUN010000369.1:0-1567 GCA_043719045.1 Hyphomicrobiaceae bacterium
GCATTGTCTCGCTCCGCCAGCCGATTTCCGATGGGCAAAGGGGAATCATGATTTGCACGGCGGCGTCGAGCGGACTATTTCAACAGCCTGCTAGTGTAGCGTCGCGTCTTGGTTGATCGGTGTTCCGGCTCGACTGGTATCAACCAAGGCGCGATGACCGCCACACTCAGCCAATGATTTTGCTCGTGGCCCTCATGTCGCGCCAAAATTGAAAGCAGCCGCGGCCATTCAGCAATTTTGGCGCGACGGGCCACTAGCGCGCATGCTCGTATCAACAACAGACAGGTGCGGGATGATTTTGCACACCACCGAGCCGACGGCTGCTGCGTGCTTGAAAACACGCATCTCATTGCTCTTGATCGGAGTGCTGTGTGCAGGACTGGTGTTTGTCTCGCCAGCCAGCTCGGCTGATCTCGGTGGCGGCCGGGCGCCCCCAAGATATGAGCCCGTCGAGCCCAGAACCAACATTGAGGGCTGGACCGGCTTCTATCTCGGCGCAGCGCTTGGCGGCAGCTTTGGCGCAACTGACATCCGTGGTGACTTCGGAACTGGCACACTTGATGCCAGAGGCTTCAGTGGCGGAATTCTCGCCGGCTACAATTGGCAGATCGGCCGAATGGTGGTTGGCGTCGAGACCGATTTGAGCAGGCTCAATTATTCGGGTAGCGCATCGAACGGCTTTGACCGCTACAAAATGGACATCGACACGATCGGCACATTTCGTGGCCGGTTGGGGGTTCTGATGTCACCGTCGCTGCTGGTTTATGCAACCGGCGGATTTGCTTGGGCACGCTCTGAGATCGGCCTTGAAACCGGTGAGCGAAATCGCGAGCTGTTGAAAGGTTGGCAAGCGGGTCTTGGCACGGAACTCATGTTGAACCCGAAGTGGACGATGCGGCTTGAATATTTGTATACCGACCTCGGCGACAAGACACTGACCCATTCGGGTCTGACGAACAGTTTCGACACTCAGTTTCATACGGTACGGACAGGGCTGACATTCCGCTTCTGAATGTGCCGTCATGGGCTTTACAGCGCATCTCAAACAGGGAATGCCAGCCCGCAGAAGTCTTGACACTTTCCCTATGGGACTGTGGGCTGGTATACTCTCTGCCAAGCGCGCGGCCTCCCGGCCAGCCCCGCGCGCCGTTTGGGGCTGATCGATGTTGCGGCACACCGGCCGTTTGGGGAGACGACGATGTTCAGGCTCACACTGGCGCTTGCCGCACTCGCGGCAGGCTTCGTTCCAGCCCACGCGCAGAAGACGGCGCCGGCCACCGGGCAAGGTGGCAGTCTGCCATTGAGCGCGGTGCTTGACATCGCAAAGCCCTATCCAAATCTGCAGACCCAAGTGAAACTGCGCTTGATTGCGACGGGATTGACCCGGGACAAAGTGACCTGCGCTGCGCAACGGCTGCCGAACACGTGGACACATTTGGGTGGTGCACGTCTTGGGCCGTACACGTGCACGATCGCCAAACGGACGCTGACTGTTGTTACGGAACCGACCTACTATGACAAAGCTGGCTACAAGCTCAAACTCAACGATCCGATGCTTGCCGCCAAG
>JAYSUN010000370.1:0-4232 GCA_043719045.1 Hyphomicrobiaceae bacterium
ATACGGCGGCGATCATCAGCGAAGGCGGCATCGCGATCGACACATCGGTCCGGTCCCGATTTGATTACAGTTCCACCGGCGGCGCCAATTTTCGGGACAGTCGGTGGCCGCATCACCTCCGACCACTCGTGCCAGCATGCGACGACCATCGGCGAGTACAACTTCTATTCTCACCGCATCTTCAATGACATGATAGTTCGTCAGAATGTGTCCTCGGGTCCGATCGACGATCACGCCGGAGCCGCCGGACCGGGAGGTCCCCTTTTTGGCGATTGGCGATGGAACGAGCGTGCCGTCGGGTCTGCGCGGCTGAAACTCTACTGGCTGAGGCGTCTCGCTCGTTACAAGAATGGTGACAACAGCCGGCAATACCCTCGCCAGCATCGGCGCGAATGACCCGCCGGAGCCGAACATCGCCGTGGTCGGCACCGCGGGCTTTGATTGCGTCGCTTTCTGAGCTGCCGATCCCGCCGGCGCGATGACAGCACCGAAAAGCACAGCTGAGAGTGCGGCACCGCGAACGGTATGCGTGATCGGCATGACTTGAAGCTCTCTTGCAGGCCAGAGCGCGCACCCCTCCGGCGTCCTGCCGGGCAGCGCGCTCTGGCTCTTTCAAAGGACGAAGGCTTTGGTCATTGGCGGGCCGTTAGTTCTTGACCTCGACCATCGGCGGCATGTTGCGCTGCTGGGACACTTCTTCCCAGAACTTCTTGCTGTCGAAGCCAGCCGGCGCCGTGAAACGCTGACGGTCGAGTTCCTCGAAGAATGTCTTGCTATCCAGCATCTTGTTGCTGCTGTAGCGTTGCTTGTCGAGTTCCTCGAAGAACTTCTTGGCGTCGAAGCCGGCAGGCGCCTTGTAGCGGTGGCGGTCGAGTTGCTCGAAAAAGGCCTTGGCATCGAAGGCGACCGTGGCTTGCGTGGCAGTCGGGGCCTGCTGGGCAAACGACACGGTTGGAGTGAGAACCAGACCGGTGAGTAACGGCAGGATGAACTTGGCGATGGACTTGCGCATTGCAGCTCCTTGATGCTCGTTGAAGATGTCACCGTCAGCAATGACCGCTGCCGGATGACCATAACTTGCAATCAAGCGCGGTTAGTCTCCAATGCTTTCTCAGTATTAAGTCCATACTCGAGGTGCATGCACTTGAGGTTAATGCCGGCAATGGTACAGGGTTCGGCGAAGGCCCCTGCGTCAGCAATCCATTCTCAGAGTGTTCGAGGACTATCGTGTGCGGCAGTGCCCTGGCCAAGCATACTGCTTTGCGGCCACGACAATCGCGCCGACCGGCGCTGTATGAGGTCGGCCGCGTACACTGACGAGTTGCACGCGACGGCTCAATGCTGGCTCGACGAGTGGCAAGAGGACAAGGCCTGGTGTGGTCGCGGCAAATTCGGGGATTGCCGTGCACCCAAGTCCCGCCACGACCAGCGCTTGGATCCAATCGTCACGCTCGCTCTCGTATGGATAGAGCGGCTCGGCCCCACGCTCATTCAGTATTTTGTCGATGGTATCGTTGTACTCGCAGTTCGCACGATGCAGATAGCGCTGCTGGTGAAGTTCCTTGAAAGTCACGTGCTGTTGATTGGCAAACGGATGAGATGGCGCCACGGCAAGGACAAAGCGTTCATCATAGAGCGGGAGCAAATGGAACTTGTCTTCCAATGGCGTTGGCTTGCAATAGATTGCAACATTGAGATCACCGTTTTCCAGCAAATGCTCCAGTTGCGTTGCCGGCGCATCCTTCAAGTAAAGCTGGATTTCTGTGTTGGATTCGTGGAATGCCGAGAAGAAATCGATCATTCTCAAGGGGCCGATCGTGCACATTAAACCCAGCGTCAGAGTGCTGGCTAAGCCGCTGCTGTAGTGTTGGGCCGTTGCTTTGGCCTTGTCCATTTGCGCAAGGACTTGCTGGAAGTACGGCAGCATGATGCGACCGAGCTCGGTCAAGTGCGTATTGCCCCGTTCTCTATTGACGAGGGGCCCGCCGTCGAGCTTCTGCTCAAGGCTCTGAATTGCCCGCGTCAGCGCCGGTTGCGACACATTGCAGATCTCGGCCGCCCGCGTGAAGTTCAAGCTTTGCGCAAGCGCCAGAAAGTAGCGGATTTCGTGAAATTCCATGCCGAGCTGCATCCGATTGTTCTCCTGACAGTGTAACGGCGAACAGCTGCGCATCATCATTCAATTCTTGCATCACTTTGATAGCCTGAGCACATCATGTCGCGCGGCATGGCTCAGTTCGCGAGCCTTCGCTCATCCGCAGTTGCGACACTCGGTAGTCTCGCCGTCACGCCGACGCACTCAAGCTTTCGCGGCTGCCCTCACGATTGATACAGCATGATCTGAACCGTGCGCAGGACCCTCCTCCCATTCGCCGTCCACCTGCGCCCGTGTCGATGTGCTCAAGGCGCTCGACGACGGTTGCAACTTTGATGTGGCGCCACGCTGTGTTCGCGCGGCTCATCGGCCTGCGACGGAACGCACGCGCGGGGACTGATGGACCGCTCCGAGCAACAAACTCGGATTTGGCCGTTTTCTGCACACCAAAGGCCTGGACCGCTGCGATATTCCCGATGCGCTGCGGCCGCGCAGTCATTTCTGACCGGCGACCAGGGCGCATCTGGTGTCATACAAACCGCCGATGCGAACGCGCAAGAAGACCATCACCCTTGAATGGCCCCCAAGGACGCCGCGTCAACAAAGCGTCGAGACCAAGACTCTTGCCCGCGCTGTGGATCAGGAAGAAGCCCTGTACGAACACGAGAAAAATGTAGAGCCAGGGCCATTCGCCCGGATGCTTATAGAGACCGAGCCAGAGATGCAGCGTGAACAACATGCCGATCGCCGCCATCGGCCGCACGAACAAGCCAAGCATGAACGCGATGCCGAGGGACAGCTCGGTCAGATAGACGATTGGATTGATCACCGCGAGGGCGGGGATGTAGATGTTGGTCGCAATCCAGCTGTGGACTCCAAAGGCGGCATGCTCTGCAAGCTGACGCGTCCAGCCGTCGAGGCCGCCCGAGATCGGTAGCGGCAGTTTCCACAGTGACCCCTGGAACCACATGGAGCCGATACCGAGGCGCATGATCCAGGTACCGAGATGCTCGGCCGTGCGTTGTGACGGATCTTCTGACCAATTCTTCCAGGCGATGTAGGCGCTGCCAACCAACAGAGCCAGGAACCCTAGCGTGATGACCCACGCGAAGAACGGCCCCGCGTTGTTGTGATCACCGGTACGGCCGAGCAGGAATTGCAGTGTGTCATAGAACGGATTGGTCTTCACGTTTGGTCTCCCCTGATGTGAAAGGCAGGCGCTTCGATGCTGGACGGACCGTTGCAGGCGCGTCGACGTTTTGAACGGCAAGGTCAATCGTGATGGACTCCAGCGCATCTGAGCGCGGCAGAACGGTCCCGATCATGGCCGTAGACAGGTAACCGGCGGCACGCAATGCCGATACACAAGCATCCGCACGGGAGGCAGGCACAGACGCGAGCAGACCGCCCGCCGTCTGCGGATCGAACAGTGCTGGATAAAGCGGATGCCGACCGGCGTTCTCGACGTTACGTATCGCACGGCGCAGCCGGACGTTCTGTGGCTGTAGTGACGAAAAGATTCCCATCGCGATTGTCTCGGCGACACCGTCGAGTAGCGGTACGGATCCGAGCCGCAACGATGCGTCCACGTTCGATGCCCGCACCATCTCGACGAGGTGGCCAAGCAAGCCGAAACCGGTCACGTCGGTAGAGGCATGCGCGCCGTGAGCTGTCAGAATGCCGGCTGCGATCCGGTTCGATGTCGTCATGTGTGTGATCGCCGCCACCACCCACCGCGCTTTGGCTTTGCCGCGCATATCGGCCGCCAGAAGCGTGCCTGTGCCGATCGGTTTAGTCAGGATCAGCACGTCGCCGGCAAGCAGACCGCCTTTGCGCAACACTCTGTCGCGCGCGACCAATCCGTTGACGGCAAAACCGAGTGACAACTCCGCGCCTTCGCTCGTATGCCCGCCGACGAGCGCGCAACCGGCCTCGCGTAGCATCTCATTGGCACCTGTCATCATAGCCGAGAGATCGGCCTCGACTTTGGCTTCGATGCCGTACGGCACCGTTGCGATGGCGAGCGCGGTCTGTGGCTCGGCGCCCATCGCAAAGATGTCACCGAGGGCATGGTTCACGGCGATTTTACCGAACAGATAGGGGTCGTCGATGATGGCTCGAAAATAGTCGACTGAGT
>JAYSUN010000038.1:0-2385 GCA_043719045.1 Hyphomicrobiaceae bacterium
GCCCGTCGCGCCAAAATTGCTGAATTGCCGCGACTTCTTTCAATTTTGGCGCGACATGAGGGCCACGAGCAAAATCATTGGCTTAGTGTGGCGTCGCGCCTTGGTTGATCGGAGTTCCGGCTCGACTGGTATCAACCAAGGCGCGATGAACGCCACACTAAGCCAATGATTTTGCTCGTGGCCCTCATGTCGCGCCAAAATTGAAAGAAGTCGCGGCAATTCAGCAATTTTGGCGCGACGGGCCACTGGCGCTAAGGCGAGAAATGTCGGCGCCGCCGGCCAAACCGGCACATCCACACTATGTCACCGCTGAAACTCAATCCTGACGACCCAGCAGCTGTCAGCGCCTTCATTGCAGCCAACACCAAATTGCTGCGCCCCCCGTTGGTGCCTGAAATCCAATTGCATCTGGCGGCGCAAAGTCTCGCCATCTGGCAAAAGACTGAGGATGATCTTGGAGTGATGAATGTGCCACCGCCTTATTGGGCCTTTGCTTGGGCGGGTGGGCAGGCGTTGGCGCGTTATCTAATCGATGCACCTGAAATGGTCGCCAACCGGCATGTTCTCGATCTCGGCTCGGGGTCCGGGCTGACCGCCATTGCCGCGATGATGGCCGGCGCGCACGATGCTCTGGCCTCAGACATTGATCTGTTAGCCCTCGTCGCAACCACCATGAATGCAAACGCCAACGGTGTTCACGTTACCACCACGCCCGAAGATTTGCTTAGCCGGCCACCCGCAGGTTTTGATGTTGTTCTGGTCGGCGATCTCTTCTACGAACGCCAATTGGCCGATCGGGTCCTCACCTACATCGAAGCCGCAACCAAGGCTGGCGCGATCGCATTGATCGGCGACCCGCAACGCAACTATTTCCCGAACGGCCGCTTTCAGCATGCCGCCAACTATAAGGTCCAGGTCACACGCGACTTAGAAGATGCTGAGATCAAAGACACCGCCGTGTGGCGCTTAGGTTGAATGGATCCGAGGCGCATGGGCCGCGGCGGCTGCCTGTTATCATCGTGCGCGCCTGATGTTGGTGTCACCGTCGGCCTGCAGCCTGCCGAAATTGCATACCGACAGCGCAGCAGGGTGATGGACTTCAATCACCAATCCTGGCACGGGTGACGTAAACGTCAAGCTATCGCGTGGGACCCATAACAATGCCGACTGCTAAACGCACGCCGACCGTCATGGCCGTGGCGCCGCTGCACCCAGTTGCAGAAATCTCGTATCTGCGTGAGATGCCACCGGAACCTGGGCACAGCATTGAGCTGATCAAAGACCTGACCTGGCTTCGGCTGCCGTTACCGTTTGTCCTCAATCACGTCAATTGTTGGTTGCTCGACAACGGCAACAGTTGGACCATCATCGACACTGGCGCTGATCGGCCCGAAGCGCGCGGTATCTGGGACGATGTCATCGCCAATCGCCTCGATGGCAAACCCGTCGATCGCATCATCTGCACCCATGGCCATCCCGACCACATCGGTCTCGCCGGTTGGCTCTGTGACAAACTGAATGTGCGCCTGCATATGACTCTGGCTGAATGGCTGGCCCCGCAGCTGTGGCGCGAGCAGGGGATGAAGCCGATGACCGACCAGGAAAAGCGCGGCTATGCGGTCAACGGTGTTTCAGCGAAAGCACTGGACCATATGATGACGGCGCGCGAAGCCGCACCATTCCGCAATCATCCTCTGCCGCTGAGCTTCAAGCGCATCCGTGACGGCGAAATGCTCACCTTTGGTGGACGCTCGTGGCAGGTCCTGGTCAATGGCGGCCATGCCGAGGAGCATGCCTCGTTCTATTGCGCCGATGAAAAAATCCTGATTGCAGGTGACCAGATCCTGTCGCGCATTTCGCCCGTCGTCGGAGTCTACACGTCGCAACCTTGGTCGGATCCACTCGCCGACTATCTTGCCTCGTTGAAACGACTGGCGACGCTGCCAGCCGACACTTTGGTTCTGCCGTCGCATGGCTTGCCGTTCCGCGGTCTGCATACCCGCATTCACCAACTCGAAGCGCATCACGCGATGCGGTTGTCGCAACTCGAAGCTTTGTTGGACGATCCAAGGCATGGCGTCGAACTGGCCAAAGGGCTGTTCACGGAAGCGGTTGCAAAGGGCCAGCTGATGATGGCGCTCGCGGAAACGATGGCCCACGCGAACTACTTGGTGAACCTTGGCCGAGCCAAGCGCATGGAAACGGCCGATCTGGTCACCTTTGTTCGGGTTTAGAAAGCGGCGACCTTGTGGCCATCGCATGATCTTTCCATGATCCTTGCCGGCAACCGTTGACATGGCGGCCGTAAAGCTCCCGAGTGGGACCCGAAACCTTGGTGTCGGATGTGGAGACGGAGCATGTGGCGTTACGGGCTACTGGGACTGA
>JAYSUN010000371.1:0-4231 GCA_043719045.1 Hyphomicrobiaceae bacterium
TCACGTCTTGCACTTCGCCTGGACCGGAAGGAATGTCGAATGTCCAATGCTGGAAGAAAGCCGGAAGAGGAAGACGGGTCTGCAGCGGCAGGTCGCGGCACCGTAGGATCGCAGAGTGAGGGTGCAAGCGGAGCGCTGCAGACGAGCCAAGACGGCGCGGCTGGCGAGCCGGCGATCGACCAGCGAATCCAGGGTCATCTGGGGCGGAAGCTAAAGGAGTCTTACGAGGAACTGGTCCGCCAGCCGGTCCCCGACAAGTTCCATCAATTGCTGGAAGAACTCGAGCGGCAGGAGAAGAAGCAGTGAGTGGCCCGTCACCTTCTCTGCGAGCAGAACTCACGCAAGCGATTCCGAACCTGCGCGCTTTTGCCATGTCGTTGTGCGGCGACCCGACGCGAGCTGACGACCTCGTGCAAGAGACGCTGCTGAAGGCCTGGGGTCATCATGCGTCCTTCCAGGAAGGGACCAACCTGAAGGCTTGGCTTTTCACGATTCTCCGCAATCTATTTTTCTCGCAGCATCGAAAGCGGCGACGCGAGGTAGAAGACGCGGATGGCCACCTCTCGGCCCAACTTGCGGTCCACCCCGAGCAACTCGGGCACATGGATTTCGAGGATTTCCGAATTGCCCTCCAGGAACTTCCAACCGATCAGCGCGAGGCACTGATTCTTATCGGCGCCGAGGGGTTCTCGTACGAGGAGGCTGCGATCATTTCTGGGTGCGCTGTCGGCACGATCAAGAGCCGCGTCAACCGTGCGCGCTCCCGTCTGACTGAGCTGCTCGGACTGGGGCCCACCGACACTTTCGGATCGGAAATGACATCCGATGCCGTCGCCGGGTATGGTTCGGCTGCTCGACAAAAATAGCGCGAGGCACGCCTGATTGCGAGGTTGCGTGCGTCATAACGATAGCCGGGAAAAATTTCCTCCGTGGACCCAGCCGATGCTTTGTTCACAACGCTGAATACCTTTGAATGGGGACTTGTTGAACGCGCGCAATCGCACCACGTTGAAACATTGCTGGTGAATAGGAGAAAAACCATGGCCGACAAAATCCCGCACAAGGCGCTTATCGTGGTGGCCGACGGAACGGGAGCCCGGTTCTTCCGCAATATCGGTCGTGAGCACACCGTGACATTGACGGCCGAGGGCGAGCTTCAACCAGCCGATCTCGAGAATGACGGTCCTTCCGGCAAGCGGCCTCAGGTGTCGACACGGCAGGAGACCGACGAGGCCACGTTTGCAAAACAGTTGGCCAAAGAGCTCTATCGTCGTGCTCACCAAGCCGACTTTACAGCGCTTGTCCTCATCGCCGACCCGCAGACCCTTGGTCAAATCCGTCCGATCCTGCACAAGGAGGTTAAAGATCGGCTGGTAGCCGAACATGGCAAAACGCTGACGAAAGCTTCTATCGCGGATATCCAAAGAGCGCTGAATTAGCGCGTCTCTTGCCGGGAACGGTTTATTCCTGCCGCATTCGCAAGCGGCGACCATCCGCGTCTGCAACTCAGGTGAGCATCATGACAATCCAGGTAAAGAATTCGCGCGCTCCTATCGATCCAGTCCAGTCGGGTCTGTCCACGACTGACCGGAGCGAACTCAGTCAAGCCGTTGCCGACGTGCTGGCTGATACGTATGTGCTGTTGATCAAGACGCACGTCTACCATTGGAACGTCACCGGGCCGCTATTCGTCCCTGTGCATCAGCTTCTCGAGGTCCACTACAAGGATTTGTTCGCCGCAGCGGACGAACTGGCCGAACGCATTCGTGGCCTCGGACGGCTGGCGCCTCTCAATTTTGGCAAAGACCTCTTGCCGCGCTCGGACGTCGAGGAGGAGAACGCGGATCGGTCGGCGGCTGGAATGATCAAGCAGCTCGTTGCCGATCACGAGGAAATCGCGCGGAGAATTCGCGGTGCGAGCGCCAATGCAGCCGATCGGAAAGATTTCGTCACGCACGATCTCTTGAACGGACGGCTGGCATTTCACGAGAAAGCCATTTGGATGTTGCGCGCCATTGTCGCCGACGACCGAACGTCGACCCTTTCCGACCGGGCCGCGAAGTCGACCGGCCGTCAGGAACCAAATCGAGCCGCAGACGTTGTCAAGCCAGGGCGAGTGGCTTGAGCGCTCGGCCTTGAAACCAACGGCGCACGCAAGGAGATATCTCATGAACTGGGATCGTATCGAAGGCAATTGGAAACAGGCGAAGGGTAAGGTTCAGGAGCAGTGGGGCAAGCTCACGGATGACGATCTCGACGTCGCCGCAGGCAAACGCGAGCAGCTCGCCGGCAGCATCCAGAACCGATACGGCATCGCCAAGGACGAGGCTGAGCGCCAGGTCGACGAGTGGGCGCGCAAGTACGAGGACGCCGTCAAGTAATACGGCACTCCTTAAGTCCTCCACATCCCGGCTGGTCCGGGATGTGGAGGCTGTTGGCGGAGGCCTGAATGTCCATCGCACCAGCAATCCCAGTGTTGCTCATGTTGATGCTCATCGGTGTCTGGCCAAAATGGCCATTCAGCCGCAATTGGGGCTATCGGCCGTCGGTCACGGTCGGTGTCGTGATGATCGGTTTCCTCGTGCTAACGCTCACAGGGCATCTGTAGCGGCTTGACGCCAGCGCCACTCCAGATTTTTTGGGAGTGTTGGCAACTTTTTGAGCGCTAGAGCAGATCGGCCCAAGCGTCATCAAGGCACCGCATCTCTGAACTTAATGAAGCGAGAGCATTTTGGGCGAACCTGACATTAGAACCAGACGGTCAGGGCGCGCGAGAAGGTTTCTTAGCTTGGCCATGGGCTTTTGGGGAGGCCCAACGCGAACGCGTGCGCGGCTTCTGACGATGTTCGTGCTCGTGTTTCTGATTGCGAACCTCGGCTCAGCCCTGGCTGTCAATTTCTGGACCAAGTACTTCTTCGATGCACTCGAGCGCAAAGACACCGACAATGTCGTGCTCGGCATCGGGCTCATCCTGGTAATCGCAGTCGCTTCCGCGGCAGGCTCGGTCGGACTGCTGCATGCGCGGATGCGACTGCAATTGCGATGGCGGCAATGGCTCACCCGGGCCTTGATCAGCCGCTGGTTGACGGATCGGCACTTCTATCAGCTCTCGATTGTGGTGTCCGAAGCGGAGAATCCGGAGGCCCGCATTGCCGAGGACGCGCGCCTTGCGATCGATCTGATGGTCGAATTCTCGCTCGGTTTTGCCAATGCGGTTCTGGCGGCTGGATCGTTCATTGGAATCCTCTGGTTGGTTGGCGGATCGCTGACGATTTCCGGAGTGACCATTCCGGGTTACATGGTCGTCGCGTGTGTCGTCTATTCGGCCTTCACGACATGGTGCACTTACGTCCTTGCCAAGCCGTTGGTGCGCCAAGTCGAGGGAAAGGCTGCTGGCGAGGCGCAACTTCGATATGAGCTGACGCGAGTCAAGGACAATGCTGACGGAATTGCACTCGTCGGCGGCGATGACGATGAGCGCTTGCGGTTGGACGCCACGTTCTCTGAATTGGTCCAGCGCTGGCGTGGCGTCATTACCTGGCAAGGGCGGATGATGTGGATCACTGGTGCCAACTTGGTCCTGGCTCCCGTGGTGCCGCTTCTGCTGGGTGCACCGAAATACCTTTCCGGAGAGATGTCTCTGGGCTCGCTCATTCAAGCAGCAACGGCCTTTGCCCAGGTTCAGCTGGCGCTCAACTGGCTCGCCGACAATGCAGTCAGGCTGGTTGATTGGCTGGCAGCATCGCATCGCGTCACACAATTGTCGGATGCGATGGATCGGCTCGAAGAGCGACTTGGAGCAGCCGGCGGCGGCGATACCATCAGCGTGGGAGCAAGTGCGGACAATTGTGTCGTGCTACGCGATCTCGTCATCGCGCTGAATGACGGAGATCTCAGGCTCGACAGCGCGCACGTGGTTATCCGCCCGGGTGAAAAAGTTCTCGTCAAGGGCGAGCCGGGCTCGGGGAAGAGTACGCTCATCCGAGCGATTGCCGGTCTTTGGCCGTGGGGTCGCGGCGAGATATTGCTGCCTCCCGGAGCAGAGACGGTCTTCGTGCCACAGCGCCCGTACTTTCCGATCGGAACACTCCGGGAGGCTTTGCTCTATCCCCACCAAGACCTGAGCATCACAGAAGATACAATCACTGACGTCCTCATGCGCTGTGGCCTCGAGCACCTCATGCCAAGCCTCGACAAGACGGAGCAATGGGGAACGCTTTTGTCGAACGGG
>JAYSUN010000372.1:0-4218 GCA_043719045.1 Hyphomicrobiaceae bacterium
ATAGGGTGGACAGCAGCATCCACGGCACGGACTGCGCCGCCGGCAAGCCGGTCCACAACCACAAAGGGAGCATCAGCACAGACGACAGCAGCATCTGCGCGGTCATGGCCTGTGTCGGATACGGGCGGGCTTTGACGGCCGCATTCCAACCCGCATGCAAGACCGCGCTCAGCAGCGCCGCAGCAACGAAAATGGTCTCCATGCCGGTTCAGCTGGCCAGGTTGCGATAGTATATCGATGTCGGCGCAAGACCGCCTTCCGGCATCAGGGCATAATTTGGAATTTGGCCCGCCAGTGTCCAGCCGAGCCGCGTGTATAAGTGCGCGGCATCGCTGTCCGAAATCGTGTCGAGCACCAGCAGTGACTTGCCATTTTGCCACGCGCATGTCTCAGCGGCGTGAATCAGGGCCTTGCCGATGCCTCGACGGCGACCCCGTCGATGGACTTGCATTTTAGCGAGATCGGCTCGATGCGGCTGGTTGTCGGGTTGCTCCAGAACCAACTGTACCGTGCCGACAATGCCAAAGCCGTCCAACGCGACAAAGACTGCGCGACGGCCGGTCGCCACGTCGTCTGTGAGCCCGCGCCAAAAGGTCATCGCCCGCTGTTGGCTGACCGGCAGCATGAAACCGATCGAAGCGCCACCTTCAACGCAATCGATCAGAACACCTGCGAGTTCGGCGATGTGCGCCTCGGTCAAGGTCTCGAGCCGGCGCACGGTCACGGTATCGGTCATGGCACCCCTATCAGCCAGTTGCTGTCCTCGTGGCGATTGTCTCATGCGGGATCAAGGCTCGGCAAGCTCACCCGGCAGCTCGCCCGGCAGTGTGCTGGTGAGGCAGTGTGCTGGTGAGGCTGGACAGTGGCCATGAAGTACCGGAGCATCGTGGCGCGTCGCTCACACAGTTGGAACCCAAGATGATCCCGTCTGCCCCCTATGGACCCCAGCGCTGCTTTGAGGACTTTGTCGTCGGAGAGGAGTTTTACATCCCATCGCGGACCGTCACGGAGGCGCACTTCTCAGCGTTCCAGGCGGTCTCCGGCGATAACCATCCGAGCCACTATGATCGTGAATATTGCAAGCGTCACGGCCATCGGGACTTGCTGGCGCACGGATTTCAAGTGCTGATTGCGACCGCCGCCGGCGCCGGTATATTTCCAAGCTTGGTCGAGGCCAGCATGCTTGGTTTCATCGAACAGTCGTCGCGGTTTTTGAAACCGGTCTATGTCGGTGATACCCTCTCCCCGCTGTTGACCGTCTCAGAGCTGACGCCGCAGCGCACGACTGGCGTGCTGACGTTGCGCTCGACGGTTCACAATCAACGGCAAGAGTTGGTCATGGATGGCGTGCAGCGCTATCTGCTCAAGATGCGACGCCAAACATTATGATGGTGTGTCCTGCAAGGCTCGGGTCGCGTCCTCGCGGATGCGGACGACCATGGACGCGAAACCATTGGAGCGTTGCGGGGTCAGGTTTTCAGCAAGTCCAAGGGACTTGAGGACCCCGTGGGCATCGAAGGCGAGGATTTCACTGGCGGTCTTGCCGTTGGTTCCCGCCAGCAGCACGGCGACAAGTCCACGGACGAGATGGCTGTCACTGTCGCCATCGAGTTTGAGGCGTGGCGTGCCACTGCTCCGATCGACTTCACTGGCGAGCCAGACTTGGGAGGCGCAGCCGCGCACTTTGTGAGTCTCGTCGCGCAGGGCTTCGGGATAGGCCGGCAAGGCACGACCGAGTTCCATGACATAGCGATAGCGGTCTTCCCAGCTATCGAGCAGGTCGAAGTCAGATCGAATATCGTCAATGGTCGTCACGGCTTGCGCCTCGCGGATCAGTGTGGTCGGCGGCTTGGCTGACACGCGTCTATGTTATGCAATGCCCGCAACGGTTCAATGTGGCGCCTTCGCCGCGTGGTTGATGGACCCGCGCTGCGGCGCATCATCGACTTTTCCACAACAGCGCGATGCAAGCGCGCCACATCCAATTCGTCACAACCATCCAAGATTGCGCCGCGTCGTTTACAGATTGAGTGGCCGGCGGCTCGCAAACCAGATCTAGTTGGTTGCAAAAGCAAGTTTTCAAGATTTAGCGGTTTCGCGGGTTGGATGTGCATAAGTTGCGGCGTCGTCAATAAGCCGTCCACGGCACTTTTGCTCGGTGTTGGTGCCGACGCGGGGCATACGGAATTCATGGGTTTTCAGGCCTCATCAGCGGGTAATTGCGCCTACTGTTATGAATCTCTTCACAAAAAGAACTCGCCTTTGCCTTCGAATCTCCATAGGTGAGGCAGTGAGCGGGTATCTCTGCGTCATTGGTATGCGTTAAGCCCGGTCGTCGACGTCTTCTGCATAAGCTGTGGATCGCGTTGCGGTCAGGCCGTGTGCATAACTCACCGATGATCTCCGGTTCACGGCTCTGTTAGCCGAAGTCGCAAGTCTTTGCGGCACCAGCTGGCCCCGTCAGGGCGGCGGGTCGAACCCAAATAGGCTTGCCCCGCTCTTGTGCATCAGGCCGAGTTTTGAAGTGTGTGCGTTGTAGGCGTTTTGGCCGCAACTTGAGGGAAAGAGCAATGCGACATGCTCTTGGTGTGTTAGGTGTCTTGGCAGCTTCGGTCCTTTTGGCCGTTTCAGCTGCCATGAATTGGCGCTTTGGGTACAGCCTCGGCGTTACCGAGGTGGATAAGCAGATCTACGGAGCAGCTTCGGCGGCCGCAGATTGCTTTAAAGCCCTGGTGCCGTTTTTCTTTTTTGCAGCCATTCGAAATCGGATGTGGTCCCAGGCGGCCGCATCAGCGATCGTGTGGGTTGTTGTGACCGTTTATTCGCTCACCTCAGCCTTAGGTCACGCAGCTTTGAATCGCGGTGATACGACCAATGGTCGTGCCGTGGCTGCCGACACCTATAAGGACCTTCGGACCAACCATAAGCAGTTGAGTGATCAGCTGAGCTGGGTGCCTCCGCATCGTCCGATGGCCGCTGTCCAAGCCGATATCGACGCGTCCAAGTCGGATCGTTGGTGGAACTGGACGGATAGCTGCACGAAGATTGTTGGTGCTCAGGCGAGTAAGTTCTGTACCAAGTATCAGGAAAAGCAGTCTGAACTTGCATCATCGCAACGTGCGGACAAACTGAACGCGGAGATCGCAGCGATCAACGCGAAATTGACGACTGCCAAGGGCGCCCATACTGGGTCCGAGGCTGATCCCCAAGCGGCCGTTCTCGCCAAGCTCGTGAACCTGTTTTCACCGGGCACGAAGATCGAGGACGTGCAGACGGCTTTGACCATTATGGTCGCCGTGTTGCTGGAGGTTGGGTCTGGATTTGGTATGTATGTCGCCTTCGCCTCGTGGCGACTCTATGATCGTGCTGCACCTCGCGTGCCTCTGGCCGCCTCTGTGCCTCAGCCGATCTCTACACCGGTCGTCCCGGCTCCCGTCGTCGCCCAAGCGGCGGCAGCTAAGGCCCGCCTTGGCGGCGCCAACGACAACCGTGTGCAACCGCGTCAGCT
Source organism: Hyphomicrobiaceae bacterium (assembly GCA_043719045.1). Classification (GTDB taxonomy): domain Bacteria; phylum Pseudomonadota; class Alphaproteobacteria; order Rhizobiales; family Hyphomicrobiaceae; genus JABFRJ01. Next base: position 3,509 of record JAYSUN010000372.1, read on the forward strand.
CACGGCACCTGAAACGGATGTTGAACGTTTCTACAAGGAGAGGATCGAAACTGCAGACGGAGCTAGCCTGACTGCAACGACCCTGTACGAGGACTATTGTGCATGGTGTGAAGAACAGCAGAAAGAGCCTCTGGCTCTGCCGACGTTCGGGCGTGAGTTCGGTGATCTTGGCGTCCAGAAAGCCAAAATTGCAGGTCGCGTGCGCTACATCGGAATCGGCCTGAGATCCGGTCTCGCAGACGAGGAGGATAAGAAGTTGCCGGCCGCGCAAGCGGCCTGAGGCAACGGCCTCCTGAACCGGAGAAAAGGGGTCACGCAAGTGGCCCCTTTTTGCATTGGTGCGGCATTCAATCGGGCCGCGGCGCAACTATGTTTCGGCGCGTCCTGCGCTGCAAACGCGCGGCTGGATGTCGATCACGCAAAGCCGTGTCGGAGCATGGGCAGTCAGCGCTACCGGACTGTCCAGGACCACGGTGTCGCCACCATCGGCGTGAAGGTCGCCCGCGGCCACGTGACCTCGCTCGACATACAGCACAAGTGTGCCGCCGATTGATGGGGCAAACAGTTGCGCCCCATTGAGGTCGAGCCGCCGCATCGTTTGTGCGTAGCGATCACGCCGGGTCATGGCGTTGAGATCATCAACGGGTCCGGCTGTCAGCGTCGCCATTGTCGGTGCATCGCCTGGGAAGTCGAAAGCGGTGGAGTCGACA
>JAYSUN010000373.1:0-4207 GCA_043719045.1 Hyphomicrobiaceae bacterium
GTGCCGGTCGCGCCCGTGATCAGGCCGTGCCGGTTGGCGAGCGCAAGGTCGATGGCCTCCGCGTTCCACTCCCGGCCCTGACGCGAGAAGCCAATCAGAATTGCACCATCCTGGACGTAGATCCGGCTGTCGGTGTTGGGTGACGGTGTTTCGGACATGCCTTGAAGCCCCAGTTCACGAACAAAAAAGCAGGCGCAAAGACTCAGGCCCTGCGCCATTGCGTGAGTCGCAACCTAGCCGACTTTTACCCAAAAGACACGCAAGCCGGAGCGATACGCAGTCTCAAGTCTTGGATTTTAGCGCCAATTTATGTGCGGCAAGTGCTGCGAGCCGGGTGTTGCGCCATTGCGATTTCCTGGCAACGTGCTCTGCACTTGGCGCCGGTCCCCAACTGGCTGCCACTTTTTGCCAATTCGCATCATCCCAGGTCGCCGCCTTCGGCAGATCCTGCATGTAACGGCGGAACCAAGGCGCATAGCGGCGGCAGTAGTCAGCCATGCCTTCCGGTGCATTGAGTTCAATTGTCTCAAAGGGCCCCATGAACGCCCAACGCAGGCCAAGCCCGTCAGCGATGGTATGGTCGAGATCCTCGGGAGAGACGATCCCGTCCTGCACCAGCCGGAACGCTTCGGTGAGCAAGGCCACCTGCAGACGGTTCAGCACGAAGCCTTCGATTTCCCGCTTCACCTCGATCGGCACCTGGCCAATCGATTGAAACACAGCTTTTGCCCGCGCCTTGGTTTCTGGTGTCGTCCACGGCGCGCCACACAGCTCAACGACCGGGACCAGGTGCGGCGGGTTGACGGGATGTGCCACGATACAACGCTCACGGCCGGCGAGTAACTCAGTAAACTGCGACGCCACGATCGCCGATGTCGACGATGCCAACACGACACTGCGTTTGGTTGCAGCATCCAGACGAGCAAAGATGTCGCGCTTTGCCTCTGGCGTCTCAGGACCGCTTTCCTGGACAAAATCGACGCCCGCTACCGCCTCCTCCAAGGTCTCGACGGCTCGTACCCGCTTGGCCGCCGCATCCGCATCATCAACGAGACCGTGGACGGCCAGATCCCGCAATGACTGGCCGATCATCGCCGGAGCCTGAGTGCGCACCTCGACCACCGGGTCCCAAAGAACCACGTTCCAGCCGGAACGGGCGAACACATTCGCCCAGGAGCGCCCGATCAAGCCGGCGCCGACAATGCCAACAGATTGCGGTTGGTTCGGCATATCCGCGGTCTCCCTCAATGATCGTTATTCAGATCGGCTTCGTCTAACCCCAATCACTGTGGGTGTGCAAAGTCTGCAAAGCAACTTGCCCTCGTGCCGAACGGACCAGTGGCCAGTCGCGCCAAAATTGCTGAATGGCCGCGACTGCTTTCAATTTTGGCGCGACATGAGGGCCACGAGCAAAAGCATGGGCTGAGTGTGGCGTGCATCGCGCCTTGGTTGACACCAGTCGAGCCGGAACAACGATCAACCAAGGCGCGACGCCACACTCGCGCAGGTGATGCGTCGATTGCGAAGGCGCGACTAAGCCTTAACCAATCGAACGACGATGTCGATATGACTGATTTTCATCCCCTCAGGCGGTTGCGGCAGTCCGTCGACGCGGATCTGATCACTTGGAATATCCATCAGCACACCGGCTTTCTCGATGTAGAAATGGTTATGGTTCGACGTGTTGGTGTCAAAATACGCGCGCTGACCGTCGATCGCGATTTCACGCAGCAAGCCGGCTGTCTTGAACTGATGCAACGTATTGTAGACCGTCGCCAAGGCCACGCGTTCGCCGGCTTTCACGGCCTCTTCATGGAGTACCTCAGCGGTGACATGGCGGTCACCCTCGCCAAACAACATAGCGGCCAGCAAACGCCGCTGCCGAGTTGGGCGTAGGCCCGTGTGGCGCAAGCGCTCATCGATCATGGCATCCAAAGTCTGGGCATCCAAAGTCTGGGCATCCAAAGTCTGGCTATCTGAGTTTGGTGGCGGATGAAGGGTGTCGGTCATGGCTCAAGGTCATTGAAGCGAACTGGGTAGTCGCGCCCACCCTGGTGGACCGGGTCGCGGCTACCACCTCTATAGTAGACAACCGACTGACAGCGCAACTCGGGTTGAAAGGTCGTCACAGCGCGGCGCCGCGGAGCCTGGCTGGGGCATAGCAAATGCTCCTGTGCCACGGAGAGCCGCTCGCCGAACGATTGAGGCCAAAGTTGAGCTACTCTTGTTGTTCATGCGGCACGCGTGCGAGATGTCACTGCCGACCGGACAGCTGCCAAGCAGGCAGCCGGCGCCTCGCTCATGATCATGTGACCGGTAGCTGGCAGCAAGGTGAAACCAGCGCCCTGGATCGCTTTGGCCAAGTCCTGGCCGCGGTTACTGGGCGTCATGATATCAAGTTCGCCCGCGATAACCTGTGCTGGACAAGCAATACGACCAGCGGCTGCAAGTCCGGTCTGCCATTCGGCGCACGCCGTGAGGTCGGTCGCAAGGACAGACGAGGCGTTACCCCCGAAGATACTGCGCACGGTGCCGACCATCCAGAGTCCTGGCGTCGGGTTGGAGCCGTTGCGAGAGGCAGGCGCCAGTGCCCATTGCGTCATCATCTCATAGGCCTGCTCGGGCGCAATCCGAGCGGCATCAAGCAAGGCTTTACCGACGGGAATTGCAGCCGCCGTACCAATCAAGAGCAAATGCGTGATCCTTGGGCCCAGCCGCGCCGCCGTCTCAAGGGCAATTGCCCCGCCCATGGAATGACCAACGAGGGCCGCACGCTCGACCTTGACGACGGCCAGCAAGTGTTCTGTCCACTCAGACAAAGCTGCAATCGTCGTTAGCGCCGGCCCACCTGAACGCCCGTGCCCGGGCAGGTCCGGTGCCAGGACCGACCAGCCGTGGTGTGCGGCCCAACGGCCCAGTTGCATCCAGCCCGTGCGATCACAGCCAGCACCGTGCAGAAACACGATCACGGGGCGGGTTTGGTCGAACGGCCGTCCTCCCGTTGCCGCGAAGACGCGGTGCCCATCGACTGTCAATTCCATCATCGACCTCTTGGTGAAAACCTGGTGGAGTTCAGTACGGACGGGCGCATCTCACAATTATTGAACCCATTGGGCATTGGCAGAAACTTGACGTCGTCCAGTGCCGGGCCCTACTGCCTGGGCTGAAGCATAAACATCTTGGGGAGTTTCGGCCATGACCAGCGCATTTGTGTTTCCTGGCCAGGGCAGCCAGGCTGTCGGCATGGGCCGCGATTTGGCCGCAACCTACCCGGAAGCGAAGGCCGTGTTCGACGAGGTTGACGCAGCCCTCAACCAGAAACTCAGTCAAATCATGTGGGACGGCCCGTCCGTAACGCTGACGCTAACTGAAAATGCGCAGCCGGCTTTAATGGCGGTTTCGATGGCTGTCATGCGCGTGCTTGAGGCACGTGGTGTCAGGCTCGGTGGATCCATTGCGTTCGTGGCCGGGCACTCGCTCGGCGAATATTCAGCGTTGGCTGCGGCTGGCACGTTTTCGCTTGCCGACACCGCGCGGCTGCTGAAGTTGCGCGGGCAAGCCATGCAGAAGGCTGTTCCCGTCGGCGTCGGTGCCATGGCAGCCCTGCTCGGCGTCAACATTGATGTGGCCCGCAAGATCGCCGTTGATGCAGCCCAAGGCGATGTTTGCGATATCGCCAACGACAACGACACCACGCAAGTCGTGCTGTCCGGTCACAAGTCAGCGATTGATCGGGTCGCCGAGGTGGGCAAGGCCCATGGCCTGCGCCGTGCCATGCCGTTGCCCGTATCCGCTCCATTCCATTGCGCCCTGATGAAACCTGCCGCCGATGCAATGGCTGTGGCACTCGCAAACGTCGCTATGCAGGCCCCGCGGGTTCCGGTCATCGCGAATGTGGTGGCGGCCCCGATCAGCGACCCTGCAGAGATCCGTCGGCGGTTGGTCGAGCAAGTCTGCGGGACGGTCCGTTGGCGTGAATGCGTGTTGGCGATGTCGGCTGCAGGTGTCAACCAGCTGTACGAGATTGGCTCGGGCAAAGTCCTGACCGGACTTGCCGGCCGCATCGACAAAAACCTGAAGGGCACCGCGATCGGCACGCCGGCTGATATCGAGGCAGCGCTGCCGGCGTTGTTGGGCAAGGCCTGACGGCGGCAACGTGTTGCCGGTTCAACACCTACTTCTTCTCGATGTTCCACACGACGGTGGT
>JAYSUN010000374.1:0-12341 GCA_043719045.1 Hyphomicrobiaceae bacterium
CATAGTCTTTGCCACCATGCATCGACTGCAGCAGATGCATGACCTTATCGGCTCGATCCGGATATTCGGTCACCAGCCACTCCCGAAACAGGGTTTTCAACTCCAGCGGCAACCGCAGCAAAACATAGCCGGCAGATTCAGCGCCTGCGTCAGCTGCCGCTGCAATGATGGCTTCGATCTCAAAATCGTTGATGGCTGGGATGATCGGGGCAACCATGGCGGTCACAGGGATGCCGGCTGCAGATAGTTTGGCAATGGCCTCCAACCGTTTCGGCGGTGATGCGGCACGCGGCTCCATCACGCGCGCCGTTGTCCGATCCAGCGTGGTCACGGAGATCGCGACCTTGACCAGACCGCTGGTGGCCATGCGCGCGAGGATATCGATATCACGGAGGACGCCCGCCGATTTCGTGACGATGCCAACCGGATGTCTGGTGCGCTCCAGGACTTCCAGGATCGAGCGCGTGATGCCCAAGGTCCGTTCGATCGGCTGGTAAGGGTCGGTGACCGCACCGAGGGCGATCGTCTTCGGCTCATAGTGACGACGGCCAAACTCTTGTTCCAGTAGCTCCGCTGCATTCACTTTGGCATACAACTTGGTTTCGAAGTCGAGGCCCGGCGAATGCCCGAGATAGGCGTGGGTCGGGCGGGCGTAGCAATAGATGCAGCCATGTTCGCAGCCGCGGTAAGGGTTGATCGATTGATCAAACGAGATATCCGGGCTGGTATTGGTCGCGATGATACTTTTGGCTTGCTCGTGGCGGACTTCGGTCTTGAACGCGGCGAACTCGGCCAGGCTCTCCCAGCCATCGTCAAAGGTCTCGCGCGCGTGGGGTTCGAAGCGGCCGGTAGCGTTCGAACGAGCGCCGCGGCCCCGTCGCGCCGCTTCATCAAACAATTTGTCCCGGTCGATGTCCATGGCTGATGTTTATCATATGTTCTAAGTACATTGCAAGAACATTTGACCGATAGCATCGACCGATCCGGCTTTTTGTTGTTGAGATGCGCCAAACCGATCAGTCTAAGCTTGTGGCTTTCGACTGATCGGCGCGGGGCGTCCGGTGATCAGCGCTTGGCTGTCCCGAGAAAGTCGTCGAACGTGACTTTCACACCAGCGTAAACGGCGACGCCAGCGGCGCTGTAGCCATAGATCTCCTGATGCTGGCTGTTGAGGGCATTCTCGACGCGGCCGAAGATTTCGAGGTTTGGCTGCAGCCTGTACGAGACGGCAGCTGACACGAGCCAGTAATGCGGCAGTTTGAACGTCTCGGTGGCTGCATAGAACGGCTGGAACACCCGGTCGGGCGTTTGACCATTGTAGCTGACAGCCAGGCTCGCTGTGCCACGGCCGTCGGCAAAGCTGTTGCGAACGTCGGCGCGGCCACTGTGGGGGGCACGCCGAAACTCGGGCGTCCCATCCGGGCGGCGGGCGTCGGTATAGGTATAGGCGAGCCCCAGGGAGATCGCCGGTGACAGCAGATATCGGCTGGAGACTTCGACACCGCGGCGGATGCTTTCACCCACGTCATTGGTGGTGAAGGATTTGAAGTCCGTGGGGTCGAAGCCGCCGAAGCCCGTAATTTTATCGGCCAGTGTGGAACGAAAATAAGTGACGTCAACAACCGCGCGACCATTGAGTAGCGTGGCCTCGATCCCCGCATCCCAACCGAGGCTGGTTTCCGGCTTCAGCAACGGGTTGGCTTTGTAATCCTGCGTGTTCGGTCCGAACTGATCGTACATGCCGGGAAGTTTCACGCCCGTGCCGATGCTGCCGTGCGGGCGCAGACCCAACTCGCGCCAAGCATACGATAGCGACGAGCGCCAGGTGGTGAAATCCTGGAAATTATCGTTGTTGTCCTGCCGGGCACCTGCCGTGACGGTGAGACGATCGCCGAAAGTGCCGCGCCATTCAGCGGCAGCGCTGGCCTGTGTGCGCGTCCGCTTAAGGCCGTCGCCGTCGCCGCCAAAACCAAAGTCTGAAAACGGCGTGTAGGTCTCGCGGCGGGCTTCGACAAGACCGGTGATCGCCTGTTTCAATCCGATGGCAGGCGTGTCGAAGCGGTAGGTCACGCTGTAGCCGCCGGTAACGCGTTCGCCGTTGTCACTGGTGTGGTTGACCACGCAAGGTCCGAACGGGCAGATCAACGGATCGAACCGATTGCTCGCTGAAAAACTCGTGTAACTGCCTTTGATTTCCTGGGTCAGCGCGCCGCCTTGTGCGTCCCACTTCAAGGCGATCCCGGCCAAAGTGGATGTGTCGCGCAGCACGTTGTTGGCGTCGTCGGCCGTCAGGAACGGGGTCCGGCTGATGACCGCGCCGAAATCATCATATTGGGCGCGTTTGTCGCTGTGGCGCAAGGTGATGTCGAGTTGGGCTGTGGCTGTCAGCTTAACGCCGGCGCGCAGGGCAAAGTTGGTCAGGCGCGTGGCGTCTGTTTCGGAGCCGGTCGGGGCAATGTTGAAGCCGTCGATCTGGCGCCATTGGCCGGACAACGCGACATAGCTGGTGTCGTTGCCAGCCGCGAGGCGCGCGGTGACGTCCTTGGTACCGAATGAGCCGACTTCCGTGCGGAGCAGCAATGACAACGGCCCCTTGGCGGCCCGTGTGATGATGTTGATGACGCCGCCGAGTGCGCCCGCGCCGTAGAGCCCGCTCATCGGGCCGCGGATGATTTCGAGACGCTCGATATCCTCGGCCAGAAGGTTGGAAAAATCGAACTCGCCGTTGGTCGTGGTGTTGGCCTCGATGCCGTCGATGAGCACGCGGGTGTGGCGGCCGTCCGCGCCGCGAATGCGGATCTGGGTGAGGCTGCCGGTGCTGCCGCTGGACGAGATCTGCACACCCGGCAGCGCGCGCAAGGCATCCGGCACATGGCGCACCTGCTGCTGGCGCAAATCCGCACCGGTGACGACGGACACCTGCGTGCCGATGGTGTCGGCGGGGACACCGGCGATGCTGTCTTGCGCGGGCGCCGCAGCCGCATTGGACGGGGTGGCGGGGGCGGCAACGGCGGCCGGTTCGGCCGATTTTGCAACCGGCGCGCGCTCGAGCGTGGCTCCCTGGACTTTGGGTGGCGCAATCATGATCGGCGGCAGCTCAGTCGGGGCTTGCGCCTGCGCCTGGCTGATGGCTGCAAGCAACGCCGCCAGCAGTGCTGGGGGGAGCGATTTCAGATACGACACGACAACGATCCTCTCTCGGGTGGGTGAGAGAGGCAGCGCCACAAAATACGTCTCGGCCCCGGTCAACGCCAAGCGCGCCGATCAGAGATCACAGGTCATCAGTCCAGACGGAGCTGTCCTGATGTCGAAAGCGACGGGATTTCAAGCCCACCAGCGGATTCCACGACGATACCCCAAACACGTTTCGTCGTCGCCACTACGGTGGTCCGTTTCTCCGCACGCCCCGCGCAGAAAATGGGCGACACGCGATGGCAGGTCTCCTGGCTCGCGGCTCGAGCGTTACAACCCGCCTTCCCGTCCGAAGACAGTGGCAATGGGGCCGTAACTCGCCGCTGACAGTTGCGGGGGCAGCTGCAGGGTTGGCGCATCCTTGTTGCCAAAGATATGCCGCACTGCATTCCCTTTTCATCCACGACGATCCGAAGACCGTCACAGAACCATCGTGCTCAGCCCTTGATAGAGCTTGAATGGCCGAGGTCAAGACCTGACGGGACCGCTCGACTGCGGGGTGTGGCTCTGCCGCCATGCTTGGACTGGCATATCATGAGGCCAGCGGCATGTCGCACACCTGCTCGGGATGGCTGGCTCTTGTCATGACACCGTGGGCGGGCAAAACGTGTTATCGATCCGATCCCGTTTCTGTATTCAGGGGGCTCACAGTCGTGGTGGCGCGTTCGCTCAACGTCCGGCGGCCCGAGCGGGCGTCGAGTTCGAGCGGCGCCGCGCTGGCCGTTCGGGGGTAACCGACGAGTGCCGCCTGTGGTCTTGCTTCCCGTGCCGCAACGAGTGGGACGCGTCGCACCATCGCAACCGGTGCGACGCTCGCGGCGGGCAAACTGACCACCGCATCGGTGTCGACCTCGGGTTGCTTCGTAAGAGCTGCGACTGTTGTAGCAGTTGTCACCCTTGCAACAGATAGGTGCCTGTCGAAAGACGGCTCGCTCAACGGCGATGGCGATTCGAACGGCACCCATTCGACCGAGGCTGCAGCGGCTCGAGCCATAGCGGGCGCCTGGCCCCCGCCCTGCGCAATGACTGGATTTCGCGGCGCCTGGCCGGCGCGCCATTGCTCCCGGACATCCTCGACGCCTGCGACTTTGCCGATGAAGCCGGCCACCGGGGGATACTTCCGACCGCGCGCGTAGACGGCATCTTGCGGTCGCGGTTCCGCGAGGATTTCAACGATCACGCGACCAACGCCGCCGATGCCGAGCTTGTGGGCCAAACCTCGGGACAGATCGATCATCCGGTTGCCGTAGTAGGGTCCGGCGTTGTTGATGCGGACAATGGCGCCACGCTTGGTCGTCGGCGCAAATACGGCGACCAACGTTCCGTCCGGATAAATCGGGCTGGCTGCATTGTTTGGCGCGTCTGGCCGGAACAGCTCCCCCGAAGACGTGATCAGCGACGGATTGAACCGGTCGCGGCTCGGATCGTCGTAGTGAGAAGCATGCATCGATCGTGGCTTGCCGATCGCGGCTCTGGTCTCGGCCAAGGTCAGGACGCGATGACAGACAGACAGGAAACAATAGGTGTGGCCGGGGGTCTTCGCCTCGGCCCAGTTGGCGGCACCGATGAGACCCAGGACAGTCCCTGCCAAGCCAGACCATAACAGCCGCGCCGCGGTTCCTACTCGTGATGACATGATTAACTCCGCGCCAAAGAAGCGTAGCGGCGGCGGTTATCACGGTTAACAAGAATGGTGTATGGGCAAGTGGTTTATGGTTAATCGATCCGCGCCGTCAGAACCAAGCCGACCATGGGTTTTGGGCTGGACCGTTGGCAACCGATACGACGCCGTCCGCATCCGAACGGTGCAGACGATCGCGGTTGCGTTGACTTCGCAGCATGGCAACGTGACGTGTGAATCACGACGCGCAGACGGGCTTGATCACGAGTGACCGTTGGCGTCGGCGGCATGCCACAGTTGCGGCGTCAGGTGGTCCGTGGGATTGGAAGTCCCGAAGTCCCTTTGTGATGTGACGTCGCCCGGAGATTGAATGAACTCGTCCTGGATTTCCGCCGCCTGCCAACCGGTATCAGAGGCGCATGCGATGAGCGCCCGACAGCGGCAATCCACGTTGACCAAACCACCCGGATCGCTCGGTCGCTTAGAGGCGCTGGCGGTTGAACTGGCGGGGCTGCAGCGGACCGATCGGCCACAAGCCAAGCGGGCGCCGATTGTGATCTTTGCCGGCGATCACGGCGTGACGGCGCAGGGTGTATCGGCTTTTCCAGCCGACGTGACGGTGCAAATGTTACACAATTTTGCCTCCGGTGGGGCTGCCATTGCGGTGCTCGCACGTGAGCTTGGCTCACCGTTAACCGTGATTGATGCGGGCACACTTTCAGTGACGCCAATTCGTGGCGTGGTGACCGACAAGCCAAGACTTGGCACGCGTGATTTCAGTCTTGAGGCGGCGCTGGTTGCGAGCGAGGTGGTGTATGGGGTTGAGTGTGGCCGACGCGCCGTGACCGCGGCCATTAGAGGCGGCGCTGATGTGCTGATTTTTGGCGAGATGGGCATTGGCAATACCACGTCGGCGGCAGCCATCGCCTGCGCTTTGACCGGGCGACCGGCGGCGGATCTTGTCGGCAACGGCACTGGCGTCGATGAGGCTGGACGCGCCCGCAAGATGCAGGTGATCAAGGCGGCCTTGGTCCAGCATGATTTGACCTCCAGCAAGGCCTCCGTCGAGCGTATACTGGGCTGTGTGGGCGGGCTTGAAATCGCCGCTTTGACAGGTGCGATCATCGCGGCTGCGGCTGCCGGAGTGCCGGTCCTGGTCGATGGGTTCATTGTTTCGGTGGCAGCTTTGGCAGCCGTACGATTGAATCCGAGCTGTCGACCGTGGATGTTGTTCTCCCACCGTTCGGCCGAGCGCGGCCATGGCCATGTCCTGGATCAACTGGATGCCAAACCGGTGCTCGATCTCGAACTCAGACTTGGCGAAGGGTCAGGGGCTGCAATAGCGTTGCCGATTTTGCGCCTCGCTTGCGCATTGCACAACGGTATGGCGACGTTTGCCGAGGCAGCCGTGTCGGGGGGCGTAGACCTGTGATCGTTGATCTCCTGCGACATGGCAGCACCGGGCGAAGTGGCTATCTCGACGGGCGAACGGATTTTCCACTGACACCTGAGGGCTGGGCGCAGTTCAAGCGGCAGACCGATCTGCAGACTTGGGCCCAAGTCATCAGTTCGCCGTTGCGGCGGGCGCACGAGGCCGCGGCGGCACTGGCCAAACATCGAGATCTGACTCTCACCGTTGATGGCGACTGGGCAGAGCTTGATTTCGGTGCCTGGGACGGATGTTTGAGAGCCGGCATCGAGGCGCAACCTCAGGGCCGAACAGCTATCGCTGCATTTTATGCCGATCCGCTGAACCATCCGCCGCCGGGCGGCGAGGTGTTGCCGACTGTGCAAGCCCGCATCGCGCGCGCACTGACAAGACTTGTGGCCCAACCCGCGACTGGCCCGGTGCTGGTTGTGACGCATGCCGGCCCGATGCGCATGGCATTGAGCCTCGCGTGCGACATCGCGCTGAATTCGTTGTGGGCCGTCCGGATTGGCTATGGCACGCGCATCCGCCTCCATCTGGGGTGCGCATCCGGAGGCGACGTTTGGGGCGAAATCGTTGAGATTGTACCACCATGAATTTGCCGCATGAAGCGCCTGAGGCGTTACGCAGATTGATTCTTGCCGTGCAGTTCTTGACCCGGTTACCGACCCCGCAAATCGCCGATTTTCAGCCCCGGGATTTGAGCCGATCTGCAGTGTGGTTCCCAGCGGTTGGTCTGCTGATCGGCGGGTTCATTGCTGCGGCCGTTTGGGCTTTCGGTCAGGTTCACCAGGTCAACGGGCCGCTGGGCGGACACGTGCTAGGGGCGTTGGCCGGCACTGTGATCTGGGTTTGGATCACGGGCGGGCTGCACCTCGACGGCTTGGGCGATGTGGCTGACGCGCTGGGAGCCGCGCACCGGTCGCCCGAACGGTTCGAGGAGGTCTTGCGGGATCCGCATACCGGCAGTTTTGCCGTGATCGTCATCTGCCTGCAGATTTTGGCAAAGCTGATTTTGTTGGCCAGTCTGCCAGTGCACGGGATGCTATCGGCTCTGGTGCTGGTGCCAGCGTTGGCGCGCTGGGGGACACTGGTGTGGAGCCATACGGTACCACCGTTGAGGCAAGGGTTGGCCGAGCGCTTTGCCTGGGACATCGGTTGGATTTCGATTGTTGGCTGGGGTGTGGCACTGGCGGCGGGGTGCCTCTATGGCGGCCCAGTGTTGCTGGTCGCGTTTCTGATTGTGCCTGCGATCAGCGCCTACTGGCGCTGGCGTTTGGGCGGCATCAGCGGCGATTGCCTGGGGGCCAGCGTCGAGGTCACTGAAAGCGCGTTGCTATTTGCGGTGATCGTCGGGGCAACTTGGAGCGTCGCCTGAAATCGCAGCCCATCACCCAATGATGGCCAGCGCTAAGACCAGCCCGCAGAAATCCTGACTCTTTCCTCTGGGGGACTGCGGGCTGGTATTAGACCATGGTGGACCGGCATTCGATCAAATAGAAAGCCGCGCAAGACGGGGGTCTTGGGCGGCTCATTCTGGAACGGCAAGTGTCGACGATGCTTTAGCTTTTGGCTTCAGCGTCACCGGCGAGAGACCGCACCAACTCGACGATGGCGCGGCGCTGTTTGGCATCATGCAAGCGCACAAAAGCTTTGTTCAGCTCAAGACCGTCGCGGGTGTTGAGGAACTCCACGATGTACGATTCACCGTTGCTATCGGCAAAACCGCTGGCATGCTTGCTCCCACCTTCGGCGTAATGGCCAGGCGCTTCGTCGTAGAAGAACTGAACCGGCACACCAAGGACCTGTGACAGGTCGAACAACCGGCTGGCACCAATACGGTTAATGCCCTTTTCGTATTTTTGAACTTGCTGGAATGTCAAACCAAGCCGCTCACCGAGCTTTTCCTGGCTCATGCCGAGCAGCATCCGGCGGAACCGAACGCGTCCGCCGACATGAATATCCACTGGGTTGGGCTTTCGTGAGCCCTTTTCGTGGTGAGAGACTTCGTCTTCGTCGTTTGCGATATTTGCCTGTGGCGCTTTCACTGGGTCCACCCGTAGTTGAACAATATTGGCCGCGATAAGTCCTAGGTGCACAAGGCCCTAGCGTCAACCTCAAGGTAGCACAGATTTACCTTGACCGTGCACAAAAGGCACGGGACGTTGAAGCGTGGGTTAAATTCTGTCCCAGAACCATTCGGTTGTTTCTGTCGTTGTCAGTTACTTCGCACGTGATGATGCCAGATCAATCCGAACGCCAGACCGAATGCTATCAACGCGAACAACGCATCACCCAACCGCGCATACAGCGGCGGAGCAACAGCTGAGGGCAAGTATGCATCAACCGTGCCGCGCACGTCCAGAGCGAGACTATTCGATAAAGTGCTCCTTCCGGAGAAAATAGATCCGGTTGGATCAATCATCGCAGAAATCCCGTTATTGGCCGCACGGATCACCGGCAAGCCCTCTTCGATGGCGCGGATTCGAGCCATGTGGAGATGCTGCCGCGGTCCGGTGGTATTGCCAAACCAGCCGTCGTTCGTGACGTTAACCAGTGCCCGTGGTCGCTCCTGCGTCTGCACCACGCGGCCTGGAAAGATCGCTTCATAGCAGATCAGCGGCGCGATCCGTCCGAGGCCGGGGATATCGATCAGGGGTCTTGGTTCGGGGCCACTGGCAAAACCGCCGCGCATGCGTGACAATTGTTGCAGGCCGATGGCCTCCAAGACCCCTTGGAGTGGCAGATATTCCCCAAACGGCACCAGGTGGGTTTTGTCATAAGTGGCCAACACGCGCGCCGTGTCGCCATGGCCAAAAAAGAGCAGGGAGTTGTAGACCAGCCGCTTCTCGCCGGCTCCAGCTGGAGGGTCCGCACGCAGCGCACCAGTTGCCAAGGTTGTGGTTGCTGGCAACATTTGGCCGATGTCGCGCAGCGCGATGGGTTCTTGCAACGGCAGGAACGGCATTGCGGCTTCCGGCCAGACGATCAGCGTGATGCCGGCGGCATTGTCGATGCTGCCGTCAGGCGCTGTCATCGACAACGCGAGATGATCATCGAAAATTCGGCGTTGATTTTCCAGCCGCCATTTTTCACGCTGCGGAATGCTCGGCTGGACGATGCGCACGCGCGGCAAGGCGGCAGTGTTGAGCTTCACCGCGATCTCATAACTACGGGCGGCAGCCCAGGTTTCGACCGCCAGGAGGCCGATCGGCAGGATCGCCAGCGTGACAGCCGCATGTCGGTGGCCGCGCACCCATAACGCTGGTGCGCCAGCAAAAACCATGACGGTCAATAGGGTCAGCCCGTAGATGCCGAGGAACGCCGCGCCCGACATCAGCCACGGAGCCGTCAGGGCATAACCCAAGATATTCCACGGAAAACCGGACAGGATGTGTCCGCGCAGGTACTCGGTCACGCCCAAGCCAAGTGCCAGGGCCACAACCCGCGCAAAGCCCGGTCGCGCAGCCCAGCCGGCAAAACCGGTCGCCGCGGCTGTGAAGAGGGCTAGTCCAGCTGGCAACAAAGTCACCGCAAACGGGAGCAACCAGGCGAAGACTTCGGCTTCGACGAGAAAGGCCTCACCGATCCAGAACAAGCCTGAAACGTGATAACCAAAGCCGAACCACCAACCGGTTTCAGCGGCACGCCCCCAGCTAAAGCGTTGCCACGGTGCGAGGCGTGCGTGGAGCAAGTCCGAGGCTTCGGCTTCAGCCATCAGCCAGAGCAGCGCCGGCAGAGTGAGCCACAAGATCGGCCAGACAAAAAAGGGTGCCTGACTGAGGATCGACAGCACGCCGAACCCAAACGCGGCCACACGGTGCTGCCAACGTCCGCGCCGCGCCCATGTAGCAAGCGTCGCGATCAGACCCGGCTGCTGAACATTCATGCAATCTCTATACCGTGCGCAGCTGTCGCCGGGTTCATCACGATGCTTAGGCTTGGGCGTGTTGACCATTGCCTGTGACAGACGATGCCGATGTCACAACCTTCGCAGTGACGCCAGTGCGTTCAACAGCCGCCTGCAAGATTTGGCCAAGGAAGTCGCTGTAACGCATCCCCGCAAACGCGGCCATGACGTTCATCTTTCCGTCCCAACACCAGCCGGGGTTCGGATTGACTTCCAACAGCTTGATCTCGCCCTTTGCATCGGCACGGTAATCGAAACGGGCATAGTCGCGGCAGCCCATGCGCTCGAACAGGCGGGCCGAGTTTTCGATCAGCTGTTGCTGAATGTGATCCGGCAATGTCGCTTCGTGATACTTGATCTGGGTCCAATAGGGGCTGTTCGGCTCCCATTTGGATTCGTAGCCGAGGATCTTCGGCAGGTTCGGATCGAGCCGTGAGAAATCGACCTCCATGATGGGCAGTGCGCGCAAGCCCTGGTCCGGGTTGCCGATCATCGCAACCGTGTATTCAGCGCCGGTCAGATATTCCTGGACCAGCACGGGCATGGCGCGCTTGGGAAACAGCGCCCGGATTTTCTCCAGATACTCGAGCAACGCGGTCTGATTCTTGACCACGGCGTCCTTGGTGATACCGACCGAGCTGTCGCCGAAGTTGGGCTTCAACAGCGCGGGGAACACCGATGGCAGGGTGGCGCCCTGATCACCCGGTCGAACATAGGTCTCAAGCGGCACCGGCACGTCGATCGAAGCTGCAGCGGCTCGCACGAGGCCCTTGTCGTAGCATGCGCCCAATGCCGCGGCACCAGCGCCAGTATAAGGCACGCCGAGCACATCCAGCATGGCTGGGATATGCAGCTCCTTGAACGGATCGTTGTTGAAACCCTCGTCGCACAGATTGAGCACCAGATCGGTCTTCAACTCCAGAAGATCCCGCTCCAGCGTCGCGTGATTGTCGAGGAAGCGGAACTTGTAGCCAGGCAACTCAGACAGCGCATCCCTGAGTTTGCGCACGGTTTCAAGATCTTCCGGATTGAACTTTCCGTTGAGTTTGACGGCGTCGGGCAGGCGATGATCGCCCATCAGGACGGTGACGTCGAGGACGGCCGCTTTCCCTTTGGGTTTGCGTGCCAGTACCGGCGCATCGGCCGACAATAGCAACCGCCGTGCCATCATGCCGAGATCCTGGTCACGGTCAGATTGCGCCTCCGCGAAGCCGTGGTGACGGACGTTACGGAACCCGGTTTTTTCAAGCAACTTGGTGATGCTCTCGCGGGTATACAGACGTTCGGCGTAGAACTGATCGGCGATGACGCCCATTTCGTCGTGAACAATGACTTCGCGCGAAATCAATCGTTCCCGGTCCGAACTGATCGAGCGTTCGCGGCAGACAAAATGGTGTTCGTCGATCCATTCCCACGAGCGCTTGTCAAAATGCTCATGCATATGGGCGCCATCGGTGATATCAAGAACGAGTTGGCCGGTCGGACGCAGCATCCTGCCGACGGCTGACAAAACTTTCTCATCATCCAGTTTGTTGGAAAAGTAGCCGAACGAGTTGCCCATGATGGCGACGCAATCAATGGTGCCCTCGGCGATGCGGGGGTTGCGCGCATCACCTTCCTTGAAGACGACATGCAAGCCTTCATTGTGTGCGCGTTTTTTGGCGAGACGGATCAAATAGCGCGAACGGTCAACGCCATTGACGGCCTTGTAGCCTCGGCGCGCCAGCTCCAGGCAGTGCCGACCCTGGCCACAGCACAAATCGAGAATCGCGCTATGCTGATTGATCGCGGCGGAGGCGACGATGAAATCCACTTCACGGCGTGTATTCTCGGCATTCTCGACCACGTCGCCGTCTGTCTTCACGTACAGCGCGTTGAACAGTTTGCGCCACCATTCCTCAGGGAGATGCTGTTCAAGATCCGCCACGGGGCCAAGGCAAGATCGTGCTGGCGGGCGTTTCGGCCGCTTCACCTTTGAAGCTGTTGCCATGATGGACGACAGTCCTCCGATATGCCCGGGTCGTCTGACTCGAGCTGCGAACAGCCGCGACGCCTGGGAGCCGGGAGATACACCGGCCAGTGCTAAGACCCCTATGGCCTCAACAGTTCGCGGAACTTAGAGCGATGAATCCTGTTGTCAAATGCTTATCGCAAACGAGCGACGGTTTTCACCAGCGCAGAACAACCGA
>JAYSUN010000375.1:0-4200 GCA_043719045.1 Hyphomicrobiaceae bacterium
CCACCTTGGTGGTGCGTTCCTGAGCCGCCGTCGAAGTGAGCGCCGCAACACTGACGACGCACGCGGTAAGCGGCATGTATCGGCTCACGGCACCAAGCATTGCCCTGTCTCCCACATCGTAGACATGTCTCCCGCAACGCGAAAATACGCCTCGAATACTGTAAACCTGGGTGGCACATAAATGCGCGCTTAACTCGTTTTTCGGCGCTTTTTCTATGGGTAACCGGACTCCATTGCAACGGGAAACACTCTGGAGCATGTGCGCAAATGATGACGCGACGCGCGGGGGTAGCCGTCATGGACCTGAAGTTTCGCGTCCGATCATGAGCCCATAGAGCAATTCAGCGATGGTGTCGTGTCCGACCACATTGGGATGCAAGGTGCCCGAGCTGACCTTGGAATCCTGGCCCATGTTAAAGTGACTCTTGTCTGCACAATAGCCGTTGTTGGCGGTGGCTGCGATGACACCGGTGGCCATTCGCCAGTTCGAATTCGTTGTGCGGATCGTATCGACGGCGCGGCCGATGTGCGCGTTCAGCGGTTTGAGAAGCGTATCGTCAGCCCATTGGTTTTCGACGGCGTCGACCTTCAGCGCGGGCAAGCCTGAAAATACCGGACTCGTATTACAGTATTCGCCTCGATCGTCCTTGGTTGGGTCCGGATATTCGACGACATAAGCGTTGCGGGGGGCAAGCTCGGTTTGGATCGCAAAATAGGTATGGAGCAGTGAGCCCGTGGTTGCACGATCTTTGCCGAGGCGGGCGAGCTGCCCGGCTGCAGCCACGGTCATACTTTGCGGTGGCATGCCGGAATTGTTCGCAACCAGTCGCGTCACCACTTTGTTGAATTCCAAATCGTTGATACCAATCGATAGGAAAAGGTGGTCGGGTCGGACTGTACAGGGCGTCACCGTTCCACAGAAAGCCTTGCGCACTTCGTCGATCTGGGCCGGCATGTAAGCCCATGTGTAATGCTGGCTGGCGTCCTCGTTGCGCAGGGCTTGCGCGGACTCAACGCCCTCGTAACCGCGCGTCGTTTTCGGCACATGCCACGTGGTCGCGCCGGAACAGGCAACGTTGACAAACACCACATAGTCTTTGCCGGATGCAGCCAGTCGCAAGGCGGCCAATCCAGCGGCCGACAACAACGAACGATGGCAGCGCTTCTCAAGCCAAACTTCCTTCGCAGATTCCGTGTCGCCGTCAGGGCCGGTCACGCCAAAGGTGTGAGGATTGCCCTCGCCGGCCATGAAACTGTCGCCCATGGCGACGACGACGATCCGGCGGACGCGAATTTCACCAGTCAATACTTGTTCTTGTCCACCCGCCGTCATCGTGACCGAGACACTGTTCACTTGTTGGCGGCCCTCGACCGTAGTGTCGTCGAACAGCCGAACTCGCAAGGTTTCGACCTCGCAGGGCCCATCGAGCAACGGCTCGCCGTTGAGCACCCACTTGCACTTTGCATTTTCAGGCGCATCGGCGATCTGCGCGCGGATCGTCACGCGATCCTTGACTCGTTCATTCGCTGACGGCCACAGCAATGCCTCACGATAGGTCAGGCTCTTCGCCTTGAAGCGCAGAAAATAAGGTTGTGTGGTGAGCCCCGGACGCGCGCTCGATGGGCAGCCGAGCGGATTGAACTCTCGCTTCATACACTCCAGGTAGGTCGTTGTTTCGGTTTTGAAGCGAAGCTGATTAGCGTCGTTTCCAAGAATCGGGAAGTTGTTCTTGACCCGCCATTCCAGCTTTGGCTCGGCCAACGCCGGTCCCAGCAACATCGACAGAGCCAACCCAAAAGCCCAAGCGTGAAGTATCATGTCCGACACGAACCCTGCGATGGCCATAACGGCCGCACCACCGATGAAACATCGATGGCGGGTCCAATTCGGAATGTCAAAGGCCGGCCGCCGGGCAACCCGGATTTTCCGCTAGACCCAACGACAGCAGAAACAGAGTTAAATCGATGATATTGTTTGGAGGCCACGCCCGGAATTGAACCGGGGTACGCGGATTTGCAGTCCGCTACGTAACCACTCCGCCACGTGGCCATCCTGACGACGAGAGCCGTCACTCTCATCGCACACCTGCGCCGTCTAACACACAAGTCTGAACGCGACAATAACGTGTTCGTGATTTCCCGTGATCAATCGGAAAAGCCATCTCGACCGCAAAGCGGAACTCATCAGGGTGGCCGTTCTGCGCCCCTCAGGTTTGGTTGCATTTGTCTTGGTTGCATTTGCCCGCTCGAGTCTGGGCATACGAAACCGCACGGCCTGAGCGAGCTGCGGGATTCATCGACTGCGATCATCCTGCGCTTGCGAAACGGTAACCTCGAAGCGTAGACAAGCGATTGAACAGAAACACTGGCGCACAACCCGCGGGAGACTCGGCCCATGAGCCCCCTTACTCGCTCTCCGACCAGCTCCCACAGTGGCCCGGATGACATGAAACGGCGAGCGGCGGAACGCGCACTCACATTCGTGCGACCGGATATGACCGTCGGTCTCGGCACCGGCTCGACCGCTGCACATCTGGTCCGCTTACTCGGCGCCAAAGTGGCAACCGGCTTTAAGGTTCGTTGTGTGCCGACATCGGAGCAGACAGCGTTCTTGGCAGCAAGTCTGAATATTCCATTGATCTCACTTGATGAGGCGGGTTTCCTCGACGTGACCATCGATGGCGCCGATGAACTTGATGGTGAGTTGCGACTGATCAAGGGCGGCGGTGGCGCGTTGTTGCGGGAGAAAATCGTCGCCGCGGCGTCCGAGCGCATGATCGTTATCGCCGATGCGAGCAAAAAAGTTCACACCCTCGGCAAATTCCCATTGCCGATTGAAGCCGTGAAGTTCGGACTAGGCGCCACGCGCAGTATGATCGCAGCACTGGCATCGGATGTCGGCTGTGAGGGGCCCGTGACATTGCGGCAGATGGCCAATGGTCAGCCATTTGTCACGGATGGCGGCAACTACATTCTCGACTGCGCGTTTTCGCGGATCGAGGATCCGGAAGGCCTCGACGCGATGTTGAAATTGATCCCTGGTGTCGTTGAAAACGGCCTCTTCCTTGGCATTGCAACCAAGGCGATTATCGCTGGACCCGATGGGATCGAGGAACTGGACGCGCCAGACGACGACATCTGATCTGGGCCATCGCCGGTGGCCGCAATAGGAGTGACGCTTGCCATGCGATGTGCAAAACGCGCCATCAGCGCTTGTGTTCTATTTGTGCTGCTCGTCTCGGGCGCGCCGACCTTTGCTCAAAACAAGCCTGTCGACGCAGCAAGCGTGACAATAGCCAAGGAGTTGCTGGCGACCATGGGTGTCGATAAGCAACTGGAAACGATGCTACCGCTGATGCTGCAGAACATGCGTGGCATGATTGTGCAGCAAAAACCTTCAGCTCAAAAAGAGATCGATGCGGCGCTGGCGGCTCTAGCGGGTAAGTTTTTGGCGCGGCGGCAAGAGCTGGTCGATCAAATGGCTGTGCTTTATGCCGAGCGGATTCCGCTTGATGATTTGAAAGCGATGACAGCTTTTTTTGCGACGCCCGCAGGCAAGCGTTTTGTGGCCGTTCAGCCGGAGCTGATGCGCGAGGGCAATGCCATTGGTCAACAATGGGGCATGAAGATCGGCCAGGAAGTCGATTCCGAGTTACGTCAGGAACTGAAAAAGCGCGGAGTTGATCTTTGACACGTGTTGCGCTGCTCACATCGATAGCATGTTTCGGGCTCGTTTTAACGCTGTCAGCGCCGACGCGCGCGCAGGATCTGGCGTACGCCCATGTCGCCAACTGGCTGTTTGAGCTGTATTTGAACCGATCCATTCAATTGAGCGTGTTCAACGCCAACCAGATCCGGCCCGGCGCTCAAACGCTGTTGGCGCCGCAGATCCCTGCCATGGCAAAAGTGCTGGAGCGACATCGCGAACGTTTTGTTGCGGCTCTGCTGCCACCGCTGCAGATGCACGTGCCGGCTCAGGAAATCGCCAAGCTACAGTCCACAACCCAATCTGAGCCGGTCCAACTTGATGATACCGCGCGCACCCGCTTGATTGAAGTCGACGGCGAGTTTCGTCGCGAGCAGCAGGCAGTCATCCGCGCGCTGACAGCCGATCTCAACGTTGTGATCGGTGAAGCGCTGGCGCAGCCGCGGTCACCACAGTAACGACGGTCTTTATCCCGGTTTTTTTTGAACGGCGCA
>JAYSUN010000376.1:0-12321 GCA_043719045.1 Hyphomicrobiaceae bacterium
AAGGTGGTCCCCGGCGCATACCTCGCGCAGACTGATCGCTTTGGGAACAATCCGGGACAAGACTATATCCGGGTTGCCTTGGTTCACGATCTGGCCACCACGAGGGACGCGCTGACACGTATCGTCAGTATCAGTGCGTAACCAGTAGTCGTGCGTCATCATGTCGTTTGAGTCTCTGTCCACCTTGCAGGTGGAACCGCGCCGTCATGCGCCAAGTGCGTCCGCCAATCGGCAGAACACCCCGCTTGCGGGTTGGCTTGCCAGGACGTTGGGTATGATCGTGTTGGCGCTTTGTGCCGCAGCGATCGTCAGTTTGCTGACGTGGTCGGCGAATGATCCAAGCTGGGCGCATTATTCAAGCACCAAGCCGCGCAACTGGCTCGGGCCGATTGGCGCGGTCTTTTCAGATCTGGTGATGAACACGCTCGGGCTTGCTGGGGTGTTCGCCCTGCTCCCGCCGGTCTATTGGGCGACCGATCTGCTGACCAAGAACAGCGTTCTGCGCCTGCGGACTAAGCTCATTGTCGCGCCATTGGCGGTCCTGTGTCTGGCCGCATTTCTGTCCGCATTGCCGCGCGCTGGGGCCTGGATCGTCCCGGCCGGTTATGGCGGACTACTCGGCGATTTCGGCTTCAATATCCTGATGAGTACGTTTGCCGCTGTGAATGCGGAGCGCGCTGCGATGGCCGCTGGATTCTGCTTCATGGCGAGTGGATTTGCGCTTCTGATGTTGTCCATTGGCGTCTCGCCGATGGACGTCAAAACCATGGCGCGACGCCCGGTTCGAGGCCGTGAGCCCGACTCAAGTTGGGTCAGCCAATTGAAGAACGCGGTCATCATGCCACACGCACCGATGGGTGTGGCCACAGACGTTGCCGCTTTCGCACATCCGTTTTCGCATGCCCCGGATTGCGTGCAGTCGTTGCCTGGCGCGGGTGACGTTCGTCAGCACACCAACACTCGCTCGGACCAGAGTGAGCCCGCATATGCACAGCCAGTTGTCGGTGCGCCGCCGGCGTCGATGGTGTGGTCTGACCACGCAGCCGGGTCCTCAGGCTATAAGGCCCGGGTCGAGCGCCACCACTTGGGACAGATCCCTATCGCCAGGATTCCGTCTGCGCCACTTCCAGACGCAGTCGCACATGCTCAGCAGACGCAGGCCTCAGCCGCCGCCTGGCCGATGCCTCGAACAGTTTCCGCACCAACCGTCGCGCCTCCTGTGTATCGGATGCCCTTAGCATCGCTCCTCCCGCGGTCGACCAAACCGCAATGTTCGCAAAGTGAAATGCACGTTGCGGCCAAAATCCAAAGCGAGCGCCTGAAGGCTGTCCTTTCCGCTTTCTCGATTGCGGGCGAAATGCGCGGTCATATCTGCGGCCCCGTCGTTTCAACTTTTGACTTCGAGCCCGCGTCTGGCACTCGCTCTGCCCGGGTCATGGGCCTCGCCGATGATATCGCACGCGGTCTCGGTGTCCGCGCCGTCCGCGTTCAGGTGGCACCGGGACGGGCCAGCGTCACCATTGAAGTGCCGCACGCCGATCCTATTCGTATCGGCATGTATGACCTGATCGATCATGACAGCTATCGGACGCCAGATCTGGGTCTGCCCTTGGTGCTTGGGGTGACCGCTGCTGGTGAGCCGTGCGTCGCCGATTTGAGAGACCTGTCGAATCTGCTTTTGGCCGGTCATGATCCGGTTGAACGTGCCAACATGCTCTGCAGCCTTCTGGCATCGTTGCTCTACCGCCTAACGCCTGAAACAGGTCAGTTGCTGCTGGCTGGCTGTGCGACTGAGGACTTTGCTGCTTTTGGATCGCTTCCACACCTGGCGATGCCCGCTGGTCTGACCGCCGAGCAGAATCTTGAGCAATTGGTTTGGGCCGCAGCCGAAATCGACAATCGCACCTTGCGCATGCGCGCGCTGGCCCAAACTCAAGCAATTGAAGACTACAATGCACGCCTGCGCGACGCCAAGCGCCGCAGTGGCATGCAGACGATGCCGGGCGATCTCGCGGTGATGCCGTATCTGATCATTGTGATCGCGGATCTGGCAGAGCTTGCCGCGGCTGATCTTGGCCGTGTCGAGCACGCGCTGCACAAGATCGCACGTTTTGGTCGCGCGTCCGGCGTGCATGTGATCGCAGCCACGTCACGGTTGGATGTTGTGGCCTTGCCACCATCACTGAAGGCCGTATTTACAACCTGTCTCGCTTTGTCGCTCGCCAACAAGGCGGACAGTCGAGACGCACTGGGTGAGACGGGTGCGGAAGATCTGCTCGGCGCAGGCGACATGCTGGCGGTGACGACATCTGAAATTCTCCGCCGGGCTTTGGGGGGTGGATTGGTGCCGCGCCTCCACGCAGCACTGCTGCCGGTGTCCGATGCGTCGCGCTTGGCAGCTGCAATTTTGCGTCCAACCCAGGAGCTGACAAAACCTGATCCGAGCCCCGCAGCTGTCCCAGTTCGCCCTGAACCGACCGGCACTTGGACCCAACATGGTGCGAAGGCTGTGCCAACCGGCGCAGTTGGGATTAACGATGCGCTCTATGACCGCGCTGTCAGTTTGGTTCGCCGTGAGCAATCGGCGCTCCCAAATCTGCTGCGGCGCCACCTCCATGTCAGCTACGGCGAGGCCTTGGACCTTCTGGCGCAAATGACCCGTGACCGGATCATCTCGCCAGCCGACGAAGAGGGCTATCACACCGTCCTGATTGGTCGCGCTGCGTGAGCGGATCGCCAACCACGCGCCGTCCGCTAGCGTCGATGTCCGATCCACCGGGCTTGACACCCGCGAATGGAATTCGATGTGCCGCCAGACTAAGCCTTTGCGCGCAACTTGAAACGTTGAATTTTGCCGGTCGCGGTTTTCGGCAGTGAGTCCATGACCTCAATCCAGCGCGGATATTTCCACGGCCCGGCCTTGGACTTCACCAGGTCCTGCAACTCGGTCAGCAAAGTCTCCGACGCCGTGCGGCCAGGTTTCAGGGCGATAAACGCCTTCGGTTTGAGCAGGCCGTCACCATCATCGTGCGCGACCACGCCAGCTTCCATGACGTCCGGATGCGCCATGATCGCGGCTTCGACCTCAAACGGGGACACCCAGATCCCGGAGACTTTGAACATGTCGTCGGTGCGCCCCTGACAAATGTAGTAGCCCTCGGCATCCCGGATGTATTTGTCGCCAGAGCGGCACCACCCGCCTTCAAATGTTGTCTGGCTCTTGCCGCGCTGGTTCCAATAGCCTTCGGCGGCGCTGGGCCCTTGGATGAGCAATTCACCCGGCTCTCCGTCCGGCACATCCTGATTGCTGTCGTCGACCACCCGTAGGCTATATCCAGGTACGGCTTTGCCCGTCGTGCCAAGCTTGATATCGCCGGGCCGGTTGGAGAGAAAAATGTGCAGCATCTCGGTCGACCCGATGCCGTCGAGAAGTTCGACGCCGTAGCGTTCCATCCAGGTTCGACCGACCTCTTCGGGCAGCGCTTCGCCTGCGGACAGACAAAGGCGCAATCGGTCCGAGGTGTTGGCCTTGCCAGCGTTAGGCGATGCCAGCATCGCAGCGTAGAGCGTCGGCACACCGAAGAACAGTGTTGGTCTGTGTGTTTTCAGCAGCGCAAAGACACTGCTCGGAGTAGGCCGGTCTGGATTGAGAATCGTGGTTGCGCCGACAGACAAGGGGAATGTCAGCGAGTTGCCGAGGCCATAGGCAAAAAATAGTTTTGCCGCGGAGTGAACCACATCGTCCGCGGTCATGCCGACGGTCTGCTGACCATACGTCTGGGCCGTCGCCATCAACGACGCGTGGACATGTTTGGTGCCCTTCGGGTTACCGGTCGAACCCGATGAGTAAAGCCAGAATGCTGGCTCATCCGGCGACGTATCTGCAGCGGCGGCATCTGACGCTTGGGCTGCCAATTCAACGCGCAGCGACAATGCGTAGGGCGGCGCGTCACCGTTGGAGACGAAGACGTAGCGCAGAAATGGAAGCGTACCGAGCAGTGGCTGAACGGTTGGAAGTAACTGGGCAGAGACGATCAGCGCTTGGGCCCGACTATCGGCGAGCATATAACCATATTGCTCGGTCGACATCAGAGTATTGAGGGCAACCGGCAGCACTCCCGCCTTGATCGCGCCGAGGAAAGCCACCGGCCAATCAATGGTGTCCAACATCAAGATGGCAACGCGAGCCTCTCGTGGAATGGCATAGGTGCGCATCAGGTTGGCAAAGCGATTGACCCCGACCGCCAAATCTTCAAATGTCAGCGTCTCCTGTGGATCGATAAAGGCCGCCTTGGCGCCCCGTCCGGCCGATGTATGACCATCCACGAGCTCAACCGCGGCATTGTAAATTGGTTGCGCCATAGCGTTTCTATTCTCCCAGAGGTCGCAGTATTTTTTTCTGCTTTATGTTGCATGTTTTTCATGCTGTCCAGATTGAGCTTGGCCAGATTGAGCTTGGCCAGGTTAGGCCTTGGCCGACATGAGCCTTGACCTCAAGTGACCACAGGTCCGGCGCAATCCTGCCACGGCAGGTTCGGAATCCGGCCGTTGTCATCGCCTACGAGATGTTAACGGAACCTGCACTCATCTCTCGTAGCGTGCACGCATGCGTATGTCTCGCGTCGCCTCATTTGTCTGTTTCGCCCTTGCGGTCATGCTTCACGGCTGTGGCAAAGGCCCGGAGTTCGTTGCTCGCGAGGAACCTTGGCGAGCCGACGATGAGCGCTCGTGCATTGCCTCGAATGTGGCGGCCACCAACCCCTATGCCACGCCGCGCTCAGCACTTGGTGGGCCCAGCGTTTGCGGCGCGTTGCGTCCCTATGACGTCGCAGCCACTGCGTCAGGCCGGGTCAGCCTCAGGCCGGCTGCGACCTTGCGTTGCCCCATGGTACCAGCCGTCGATCATTGGGTGCGGACTGTCGTTGAGCCAGCCGCACAGCAGCATTTGCGAACCCCACTGAGTGAGATGAAGGTTGCCGCCTCGTACGCGTGCCGCCCGATGAACCACCAGAGTGGAGCCAAGCTTTCGGAACACGGCTATGCCAATGCGCTCGATGTGTCATCGTTCCACTTTGCCGACGGTCGAGTGGTGACGGTCAAAGCTGGCTGGAAAGGTGCACCCGAAGAGCAGGCTTTTCTGCATGCGGTGCATCAGGGCGCCTGCAGCACCTTTACGACGGTCCTCGGCCCCAAGGCCGATGCCATGCACCATGACCACTTCCATCTTGATCTCGCCCGTCACGGGCGCAATGGTGAGACCCGGATCTGCCGTTGATCCACTGCCATAACCAGCAATCCCTCGGTCGGGACTGAGCGCTTGCGGTGATGACCGCACGCAGCTTTACGCGGCCCCTTGCGGTGCAGGCCATTTCTCGCTTACGCATGTGCAGCATTTGTGTCTGCAACACCGGGAGCCCCGTCATGTCCGACGCCACCACCATCGTTATCGCCTCAGCCGCTCGCACGCCCGTGGGCTCATTCAACGGTGCGCTCGCAAGCTTACCCGCGCATGAACTGGGTAAAGTGGCGATTCAGGCCGCCCTCGCGCGCGCCAAAGTCGATCCGAAGGATGTGTCCGAAGTCATTATGGGCCAGGTGCTCGATGCAGGTGCTGGTCAGAACCCGGCGCGACAGGCGTCGATCAACGCGGGCATTCCCAATGAAGCGCCAGCGTGGGGCTTGAACCAATTGTGTGGCTCGGGCCTGCGCGCCGTCGCACTCGGCATGCAGCAGATCCTTGATGGCGCACACATTGTTGTCGCCGGTGGCCAGGAGAGTATGAGCCAGGCGCCCCACGTCATGCACCTCCGCGACGGTACCAAAATGGGTGACGCAAAGCTGATCGATACAATGATCAAGGACGGTCTGTGGGACGCCTTCAACGGTTATCATATGGGCACTACGGCTGAGAATGTCGCGAAGCAATACCAGATCACGCGCGGCGAACAGGACGCGCTCGCCGTCGGTTCTCAGAACAAAGCTGAGGCGGCGCAAAAGGCCGGCAAATTCAAGGACGAAATCTGTCCGGTGACCATCAAGGGCCGCAAAGGCGATGTCATCGTATCGGACGACGAATACATTAAGAAGGGCGTCACGCTGGACGGCATTTCCGGTCTGAAACCCGCATTTGACAAGGCCGGCACCGTCACTGCCGCAAACGCCTCCGGCATCAACGACGGCGCGGCAGCCGTCGTCTTGATGACGTTGGCCGAGGCTAAAAAACGCGGCATCAAGCCACTCGCCAAGATCGTTTCGTGGGCGAACGCCGGCGTTGACCCAGCGATCATGGGCACCGGGCCGATCCCGGCATCTAAGGCGGCTCTTGAAAAGGCCGGCTGGAAAGTCGGTGATCTCGACCTGATCGAGGCCAACGAAGCCTTTGCTGCACAGGCCTGCGCCGTAAACAAAGGTTTGGGCCTCGACCCAACCAAGGTCAACGTCAACGGCGGCGCCATCGCCATCGGCCACCCGATCGGTGCATCGGGCGCCCGCGTCCTGACCACACTGCTGTATGAGATGCAGCGCCGCAACGCCAAAAAGGGCTTAGCCACGCTGTGCATCGGTGGCGGCATGGGCGTCGCCATGTGCGTGGAGCGCATTTGAGAAAACTGCGGGCGCTGAGCCCGGATCAGTAACCCAACCGACAGAATGCGTGATTTGTTCGCAGCACATCTGAGAGGCGCGCCATGTCGCGTGTGACCTTGCGTGCTTCAAAATCGGCGCGGACGTCCGCGTTTTTTCGAGGTATGGGAAATAAACCCCGCAGCTAACGCCGAGCCCATCCGATGTTCAATCCTGAAAGCCCGCCGGAACTGCAGATGTCGCGCTGGCTAAATACCAAAGAGCCGATCACGCTGGCGATGTTGCGCGGCAAAGTGGTGGTGGCGGTTGCGTTTCAAATGCTGTGTCCCGGCTGTGTCGAGCACGGCCTGCCACAAGCGAAACGCCTGCGCGAGCGCTTTAATCCGAGCCAGGTCGCCGTCATCGGGCTGCACACGGTGTTCGAGCATCATGCGGTCATGACGCCCGCGGCTCTCGACGTTTTCATGCATGAGTATCGTTGGCCATTCCCGGTCGGCATCGACATGGCCGATGGTGATGGCGTGCCGAAGACGATGGCGGATTATCACATGCAGGGCACGCCAACTCTGTTGATCTTTGATCGCGCCGGACGCCTCCGGCGGCACTACTTTGGCCGTCCTGATGATATCCTGGTGTCGGCTGAAATCATGGCTCTGTCGATTGAAGCCGCGGATGCGCCGCGCGAGCAGGCGACCATGATTGAACGGCGCTTGTCGGAGACGCTGGTGATGCCCGGCCACAAGCATGATCACGGCCAACAGCAAAACCAAGACCATCACAGCCATCATGATCACGGCGACGATTGCGGCTGTGGGCACGACCATGATCATGGAGCCCACACGCACGGCCACCAGGATCATCCACATGGCGAGGAAGTTGCGGCGGCTCTGACAACTGCGAAAAAAAACGCAGGTAAAGCTAAGGGCAAGGCCAAATGAGCTTGGCGCTGCAGGATCTTTCGCGCGCAGCCTTCATTGATCCGTCAGCCCTCGTGTTCGGTAAAGTCAGCGCCGGCGAGGGCGCAAGTGTGTGGCCCTATACCGTCATCCGCGCCGAGCATACGCACGTGCGCATTGGCGCGTACACCAACCTGCAGGACCACGTCATGGTCCACATCGGCTATCACGTGCCGACGGTGATCGGCGACTATTGCTCGGTCACGCACCGCGTCGTGTTGCACGGCTGCAGCGTTGGCGACAACTGTCTGATCGGCATCGGTGCGACCATCATGGATGGCGCTGTCATCGGCGAAAACTCAATTGTGGCGGGCCATACCTTCGTCCGCGAAGGCACCATCATACCACCAAACTCGATCGTGATGGGGACGCCCGGCAAGGTCGTCGCCACCCGCAATAACTTCGTCGCCAACCGCATCAATGCGATGCTGTATTACCGTAACGCCGTGGCCTACGCGCGCGGCGAGCATCGCGCCTGGGACGGCCCGGATTTCGACGCTGCAATGGCTGTCTGGAAAGCCCGTTTTGAAGCTGAATTGGCAGCGCTCTCCTGATATCGGAAGTGAACGTGCAGCCCCACATCGCCACATCGCCCCAGCGGCCTCGCGTCCACTGGCCATCGTCGGGCAAGGCTGATAGGTCCGGGGCAATCTAACATGAACGAGAGACGATGACCCGCGCGCTACTGACGCTTGACTCTGTTCACTTATCCTTCGGCTCAACCGCCTTGCTGGATGGCGCGGGCCTGACCGTGGCGGAGCGCGATCGGATTTGCCTCGTCGGTCGCAATGGCTCGGGTAAATCGACCTTGCTGAAGATCGCGGCTGGATTGGTTCAACCTGACTCGGGCGAGCGCTTCGTGCATCCGTCGGCGCGGGTGGCGTATCTGCCGCAGGAGGCCGATTTCACCGGCCACGACACGGTCGAATCCTATGTCGTGGCAGCGCTGGGCCCGCTGGATAATCCAGCGCAAGCCACTCGGGTCATCAATGATCTCGGGCTGACCGGCTACGAAGACCCCGAGAGTCTGTCTGGTGGCGAGGCGCGGCGTGCTGCCCTGGCACGCGTGATCGCGCCGCGTCCGGATGTGCTGCTGTTGGATGAACCGACCAACCACCTCGATTTGCCCGCGATCGAGTGGCTCGAGAAAGTTCTGGCACAACAGCGCGCGGCGATTGTTCTGATCAGCCACGATCGGCGCTTTCTCGAAAACCTGTCCAAGACCACGGTGTGGATCGACCGGGGCATCACGCGCAATCTGGCCGCCGGATTCGCCGAGTTCGAGAACTGGCGCGATGCCGTCCTGGAAGAGGAAGAGGCTGATCGTCACAAGCTCGACCGCAAGATTGCGCGCGAACAAAAATGGATGCACGGCGGCGTCACCGGCCGGCGCAAACGCAATGTCAAGCGGGTGGCGCTGTTGGCGGCGATGCGCCAGCAAAAACGTGAGGCCCGCAATGTGGCAGGCAGTGTCGTCATGGAGGCGTCCGAGACCGAGCAACAAAGCGGCAAGCGCGTCGTCGAAGCCCGCAACATCGCCAAGAGTTTTGACGGTGCACTGGTGGTCAAACCCATGTCCGTGCGGATCGGTCGTGGCGATCGCGTCGGGATCGTCGGACCGAACGGTGCCGGCAAGACCACGTTGTTGAAAATGCTGATTGGCGAGTTGCAGCCGGATAGCGGCACACTCTTGTTGGGCACCAATATCGAAATGGCAGCGCTGGATCAGCGCCGCGACGAACTCGATCCGGAATCGACGTTGGCCGATGCGTTGACGGGCGGCAAGAGTGACCAGGTCATCGTCAATGGCCAGGCGCGGCACGTGATCGGCTACATGCGCGACTTCCTGTTCGAGGGTGAACAGGCGCGCACGCCCGTGCGGGTGTTATCGGGCGGTGAGCGGGCCCGCGTGATGTTGGCGCGGGCATTGGCGAAACCCTCGAACTTGCTGGTGCTCGACGAGCCGACCAACGATCTGGATTTAGAAACGCTGGATCTGCTGCAGGAAATGCTGGACGCCTACCAGGGGACCGTACTGCTGGTCAGCCACGATCGCGATTTTCTCGACCGCATTGTGACGTCGGTGATCGCGTCTGATGGCGATGGTCAATGGACCGAGTACGCTGGCGGATACTCGGACATGCAACAGCAGCGTTCAGCGCCCTTGATTGCGAAGCCGACCGCCAATGATCGACCAAAGACAGCAAGCCCCGTGGCGTCCGGGGCAAAGCGCAAACTGTCATTCAAGGAAAAGCATGCGCTTGAGACGATGCCGAAAGACATCGAGCGTTGGTCGGCCGAAACCACTAAGCTACAAATCTTGATGGAGGACTCGGGACTCTACGCACGTGACCGCGCCAAGTTCGAGGCGACATCGGCAAAAATTGGTGAGTTGCGGGCCAAAATCGCCAAGGCCGAGGACGAGTGGCTCGCACTTGAGATGCTGCGCGCCGAAATCCAGGGTTGACGATCAAGCGTCAACCCAACCACAAGGTGTATGTCACAGAAGGCGGCAGATTACTTTTTGCAGCTGTTGGCGAGTTGCTGATCCCGGCGCTGCGCCTCGCCTTTCCACTGGTCAGGATTGGCCCCGCACCATGTCATGTGCGCTTTCAGATCCGAACTCCAGTTCGGGCCGGCAAAACCACATTTCCGCAGCTCATTCTCCTGCTGCTGCTTGAGCGCAGTCTTGGCATACCAATCACAATTCGCTTGGGCGGCGACCGGGCTGACAAGCCCAGTCACAACAGCAGCTGCAGAAAAACCGATCGCGGCTGCGGCCAGGGCTGCAGAGCGGATCAGGTTCATGGTCATGGCGGTCCCCTATGGCGTTGGCGGCAGCCGAGTTGTCATCACTGCGGCATCTGATAATCCGAACTTACGTCCAGCGGACTGAACGGTCACTGAATACTATCGTGAGCTGCCGTTCATCAATCGGACGCGTGGTGACCGCGGCCCAACCACACAACTCTATGCGAAGTTACGATTGGCGCAAAGGTGGGTTTCGCATGCGTTGATTGCAGAAGTGAGGCCGATTTTAGAAGCGGCGGCCACCGACGGGGGCGCCGCCCTCGGGGCCGGCGTTGAGGATGCGGTAGACCCCGATGCGCGAAGTGAGCATGCACAAGGCCGCGACGACCACCACCACGACACCGAGCAACGCATATCCCGGCAGGTCCAACGATCCAGCCCCGATCAGCCGCCGGATTTCGGCCATCGTCACCGTGCCACCACCGATCAGCTCCATCAGGAACGGCAGACCGACAAACACCAGCATGGCAGCACCCGCCCCGACGATGCCAGCCTTGACCCCGAGCCACAGGAAATGGCCCGCGAACTCACGCGCGATAAAGCGATCCGTCGCGCCGACGAAGTGCAGAACTTCAACGATCTCTTTGTTGGCCGACAATGCGCTGCGGGTGGCCGAGACGATGATCGCCGTCGTGGCCGCACCCACTAGCATCAAAATGGCAAGCCCCCCCAGCGCAAACGACCGGGTCACCGTGCGGATCTGTTGTTGCCAATGGCGATGGTCGTCGAGGGTCACGCCGCCAGCTTTAAACTGGCTGGCCATGGCCGTACGTAACGCCACAAAGTCCGGCGGGTTGGCACGGTCCAGTTCCAGCGCAATCAACCGCGGCACCGGCAATTGAAAGGGTGCCGGTTTGACCACCTCGCCTTGGATCAGCCAGGGCTCCAGCAAGGCCGCATTTTCGGCCGATGACAGCGGTTTGACGGCTCGAATGCCCGGTTGCTTCTCGAGGAACGCTGCGACCGATGCCACCAACTTGTCGACATCGATTTTCTCACGTGCCTCAACTTGGACGGTGACCTCGGCTGCAATGTCACGCAGCCAGGCCGAGGCCGATTGGTTCATCAAATACACCGCGCCTGCGGTCAGGCAAGCCAGGAAACACATGATCGCAATCACGAGGGTCAGCGACTGACCGGTCACCGAACTGGCCGGGACAATCGGGGTCACGCCCATCTCCTGGCCGGCCTTGCCGGAACGGGACTCGGCATACAAATCCTGATCGTCACGCGCGGCAAGCGGCGCCGGTTGCGCCGGTTTTGGTGCTGCGGCCGCGCGATTGGCATGCGCCGTCGCCTGCTGCTGGACCTGCTGACGCGGCGGTTGCGTCATGAATTCCCGGTAGACATCACCGATGCCGTCGTCGGCACGGTCGACCGGCGGCTCGATATCACGCTGACCGGGTGCGGAACGGCGTTGGCCCCGCAACGGCGTCGGCTCCAGCTCAAAATGCGTGCTCCGGCGATCCTGTTGCCCGTGGGGATCATCATCATAGTTCGGCTCCCGCGGCGCCCGAGGTGGGGGCGGGGCGATCTCCGGGCGGGGCAGCGGATAGCCACCGGGGGTGCGTTGGGTCGGCGCGGCTGGCGGTCGCCGTCCCCGGTCATCAGACGAGCTGGACATGGCCATTCTCCAGCTGCAGGCGCGGCGCTTTGAATTGCTCCATCAGGGTCAAATCGTGGGTCGCGATGACCACGGACGTGCCGAGACGGTTCAACTCGACAAACAGGCGCAGCAGGCGTTTTGCCATATTTGGGTCGACGTTGCCGGTCGGCTCGTCGGCGAGTAGAAGTTCCGGTTTGCCAATCACCGCTCGGGCAATGGCCGCGCGTTGTTTTTCCCCGCCGGACAGGATGCTGGGGTAGGCGTGCATGCGGTCGCCGAGGCCGACCCACTGCAGCAGGTCGGTGACATCCTCTTTGTAGGCTGATGTCTTGCGGCCGACAACACGCAGCGGCAGGGCCACATTTT
>JAYSUN010000377.1:0-4195 GCA_043719045.1 Hyphomicrobiaceae bacterium
ACGACCGTCTCACTGTCAAGAATATCCTTGATCCCCGCATCGCTTTTGCTGCGAACCAGGAGATCGGCTGGAAAGGCAATCGATGCAGCATCGTCGCGTTCGGCTGCCAACCGCGCTGAGCGGGCGCGCTGCGTCATCATATCGGCCAACACGACACCGAGGTTGGCACGCGACTGGGTCTCGTCAAGTCGGGCCACCACTTCACCCTCCTTCACATGACTGCCTTCCTTGACCAGGATAGCGCCGATGATGCCGCCGGTTTGATGCTGGACCTTCTTCACGTTGCCTTCGATCACAACTGTGCCATTGCCGATGACGGCACCATCGAGGGAGACAAGTCCGCCCCAAGCCATAGCACCGCCGAACAGCATCAGAATCGCCAAAAGTGAGAGCTTGGCATACCGGTCGAGATTGAGATCGGTCATAAGTCCGGAACTGGGCGCAGGCATCACTTCTCTCCCTTTGGCTTTTGACCAAGTTTGGTTGGCTTGGTCGACCAAGACGTAGACCACTGTTGGCCAACCAGTTTGGCGGTTGACACAAAGGCCTGTGGCGACACGGTCCCTCGTGACGGTGACGGTGGGAGAATCTGACCCTCGATGGGTGCGTGAGTGTCGTGGACGGCAGCCGAGCCGCCATGGCCGGCGTTATTTAGCTTCGCACCGATCCCGCCGGCCGCAACGCCGTGACCGGCACCATGAGCAGTCTTGGCATTCGGCGTGGACGCTGGGCCGGCCAACCGAGGCGCACTCTGGCCGTTAGCGGATCCGTGGAAGCGAGACGCTGAACTCGCGGCCACCGCTGTCGGCGGCATTGGCGTGTTGGCGTTAGCGGCATGTGGGCCAGCCCCGGGGAAGTGTTTGGCCGCCCATTTCTTCATGGTCTCATCGCGCGGGCCGAAGAATTCAGCCTGACCGTTGAGCAGCGTAAAGACGAAGTCACATTCCGCGAGCACATTGTGATCATGGGCCGAGACGATAGCGACACCGCCACGAGCCTTGATGTTGCGGATCGCCAACTGAAGAGCCGCCTTGCCGGCTGCGTCCAAGTTGGAATTCGGCTCATCAAGGACCACGAGAAACGGTTTCCCGTAAAGCGCTCGTGCCAAGCCGATACGCTGCCGCTGGCCACCTGACAGGTTCGTTCCACCAGCCATGACCATTGTGTCATAGCCAGTTTTAGGGAATGCGCTGCGAATGTAGCCGTCGAGACCCGCGGCCTGGGCCGCCTCTTCCATCTTTTCCGTCGTCCCGTTTGGATCAAAACGGCAAATGTTCTGGCCAATGGTGCCTTCAAACAATTGGATGTCTTGCGGCAGATAACCGCTGGTCTTGCCCAGCACATCGGGAGCCCATTGCTCAGGACCAGTATCGTCGAATGCGATGGCACCGCGCATCGGCTTCCATGTCCCGACCAAACCGCGGATCAAAGAACTTTTACCCGAGCCTGAGTGACCAACCAGAGCCATGGCCTGGCCAGCCTTCAACTGGAAAGTTACGCCCGACGCTGAAAACTGTTGGGCGCCCGGCGGGGCGATCCCCAGATTGTGGGCAGCGAAAGTCTGGAATGGCGGTTTTAGTGCTGTTGGTTCGCGCTGAGCCGGGATCCGCGACAAAAGTCTGATCAGGCGTTCGTGCCCCTCGCGCGCCGCAACGAAAGGCCGCCAGCTGTTGATCGCCATGTCAATCGGGGCCAGGGCACGCGAGACAAGAATAGTGCCGGCGATAATGGAGCCAGACGTAATCTGGCCTTTGATCGCCAAGTAGGCACCAAGGCCCAACACGAATGACTGCAGCAACATTCGGATGGTCTTTGCAGCGGTCGTATAGCTGCCAATGACATATGTCGCGTCTCGCTGGGCCGCCAAATACTTCTGTTGAACCTCGGCGAGGCGAGCGGCCATATCACCACGCATCCCGTTCGCCGTTACCGCCTCGCTGAAGCGGACGATGCCATCGGATAACTGCATCCGCTTGACACCAGCTTCGTTGGCAACTTTGAGCAGCGGCTTCGACGCAACCTCGGTCCGCCATGTGAGCCAAATCAGCAGGGCTGCAGCCAGAAACACCGTCAAGCCGAACAGCGGATGGATCAGTCCAGCGACCACGATGTAGAGCAGCATCCAAGGCATATCGAAGGCTGCAACCAGGCCAGTGCCGGCAACAAAGTTGCGGATCGCATCGAGATCACGCACGGCCTGGACGGCCTCCGATTGCCCGCCTGGAAGCGCCACCGCCGCTTGAACACCAGCCGCGTGAACCACCGGACCAAGGTCCGCATCGATTTTTTCGCCGATGAGGGTGAAGATACGACCTCGGATCGCCTCCAGCCAGCCTTGGAACATGTAGGCAACCACGGCAAGAACAGATAACCCGGCGAGCGTTGGCAGACTTTGACTGCCGAGCACGCGGTCATAGACCTGCATCATAAAAATCGAGCCGGTCAGCGTTAACAGGTTGATCACGCCGCTGGCGATGCTGATCGAGCGAAACGCACGTTTGCAAGCTGCGACGACAGGCGCCAGCGGCGAGTTTGGTGCTCGATTGGCAAAATAGATTTGCAACATGCACGATCCCCGATCCCATCAAGCCTCGCCAGCCGAACAGCCAGCGGCCTGACAATCACGCCCAACAAATGTCTCAAGCTCTCGCACATCGCGGTGCCCGGCAGCACGTTTGGCTCGCCCAGACCAATTTTCTGAAGCTATTACAACCACCTGAGCGAATCAATAATAGTTGGTAAACGTTGGCAGAGTATGAATACAAGCTGTTCTACTGTCTTAAACTAGAACAAATGCAGAGACTTATGGCGGAGAACTGATACCAGCCCGCATGAGCGAGGTGGGCGACCGAGCTTCTGATGTCCACTGTAGACCGTAAAAATTCTGGCCTTGCAATGAGGGTGCCCGAAGCTGTTTCAGTGGTGGTCGCTGTCTGTAATGGCGGGCAGGGTCGAGAACGGGTGGAAGGGCGGCGGCGAGGGCAGCGTCTATTCCAGGGTCATCAGGCGCTCGGTCAAGACAAGCAACCCGCTGATGCCGCGACCGGCAGCTTGGGCCGCAAGGGTTCGTTGACTCCGACCCGGATCGGCTCGCCGCGTTCGCGTCGGCTGTCGAGGACCAGAGGGATCGCATCTTCAACCATGGCCAGGGCCTCGCTATCGGCCTCCGTGACGACCTCCGGAAGCGCCGGCACGCCGACGACGCAGCCACCTTCTTCAGCCGGTTCAAGGATGACGGTGTAAATATGGCGCAAAGATAAAGCGTGAAGGCCAATGTGGTGGTGGTCAAGGATGGCTGCAGTTGCCCCTGAGCGTCCTGTCCGCGTTTGTTCTGAGACTTTCTGCTATTGGTCGAAGTGGCCAATTCGCCTTGCGAATACACCAAGCAGCAGCTTGGCGAAAACTGATGCCTTGGCTCATAGTCCGCTCGACCAAAAGCTGCAATCAGCACCGCCTTCAACCTTTAATTTTGCGCGCAAAACGCAACTATTAATAATCTTGACCTAATGATGTCGACATGTCATATGTAATGGGTAATTTAACGGCACCATAAAGATTTAAAATTATGAATACTACGCAGGCGATTAAAAATGACATTGATCATTTTCTATCGTACCGGATCCAGACTGGCATTGTCTCAAGCGTGCTTCATCAGCAGCTCACAGATCAATGGCTCGGACGGCCGCAGTGTTTTGCGGGCCACGGACTGGTTTTTAATGTGCATAATGTTATTGACACGATTGGATCACTAGAAGGGCGGTTTGATTGCGACCCGACCAAAGCAGCTGAGCAGTTTAAGCGTCCCATACTTTGCGGTTTGTGGCACAAGCATTTTCCGATTGCGTCGTTACGTTCTAGAAAAATAAATCTCGACAATGAATGGCGGTCAAAAACCGCATCTCTAGCGTTGCAAAATATCTACGAAGAAAAATTGGAAAAATTGCGGATTTCGGAAAAAACTCATCCGGAACTTGCGCCGAATGTTTTGGTCCACACATTGGTTGTGGAGGCAATGCTTTTTCGTAGTGGCGGTTTAAGTGCCGACGCTACCTGTAGCCGTGTCACTGGCGAATGGATCGTCTACGCGAATACTGGAAAAAAAAATCTCTACCTGACTCTCGCAACCCACGACGAATTTGACGATGCAATAATGGAGCGCTGCTGGCCGTTGCGGCTCGCTCATCCAGAACTCGAT
>JAYSUN010000378.1:0-4186 GCA_043719045.1 Hyphomicrobiaceae bacterium
GAAGACCCAGGCTACGTCGCCGAGTGCCGACAGTTGGTGGTTGAGCTCGCGCTTGAGGGCTGCGTCGAGTTCACCGGCAGTGTCAACATCACCGACTACTTACCCGACGTCCACGTTGTCGCTCTAACCAGTCTCAGCGAGAGCCAACCGTTGACGTTGCTGGAAGCAGGCGCGGCCGGAATCCCGTTTGTGTCGACCAATGTTGGCTCATGCCGCGAAATCATCGATGGCCGCGCGGACGAGGACCCACCCCTCGGCTCCGGTGGATTGGTCACGCCGGTTGTCGACCCAGGCGCGATTGCAATTGCGTTAGAGCGGCTCCTGCATGACCATGGACTCCGGCGCCAGTTTGGGGAGACGCTGCGAAAGCGTGTCCAGCGCTATTACACCTCTGAGCAGGCAGCTGCAGCGTACCGAGACTTGTATGACGCTCTGATCGGCGATGCCGCTGCCGCGGAACCCGCGTATACGCGACCTGCATAGAAACACCTATTGTCGCTTTCTGTCGTTATTGGCCGATGGCATCGCTTGGAACATTTCGCGTGCTTGGCTATAGTGTCTCGAGGATCGTTGGTGACATCGGTTGGTAGCGGTTCGCCTTTTCGGCAACCGGGCGGCACCTGTGGCCAAACAAAACGCGACGACCGTCTGCGGCAGCGGGGCGGCAATAGATGTGTGTGCGAGGAGTTGGGTCAGCATGAAATGTAACCCGTTGCGTTGGTTGTGGGGTTTGCTGCCGATTGCTGCACTCACGTTTTTGGCTGGCCAGTTCGAGCACACACGGATCGAAGCCGATCTTGCAGAGCGCGTCGAAGATCGTTTCAAGACTGCGGGCTTGGCTTGGGCAAAAGCTGCTTTTTCGGGTCGTGACGGCGTTGTCACGGGACGGGCGAGCGATGAGGCCGACCCGCTGAAAGCGACTGAGGTCGCCGGGTCCGTCTGGGGGGTGCGAATTTCTGAAAATCGCACGGAACTTATTGAAAAAGCTGATTCTTATGCGTGGTGGGCGCAACGCAGTGGCCGCCGGGTCGTATTGCGTGGCTTGGTCCCCAATGATGCCACACGACAATCGATCCTGGGCCTGACCAGAGCGCAGTTTGCCGACGGAGACGTTGTTGATGAGATGCGACTGGCGCGCGGCGTGCCGTCGCCTGACACGTGGTTGTCCGGCGTCAGCTTCGGTTTGAAGCAGCTGGCTGGCCTCAAGAACGGCGAAGCGCGCTTGGACGGGCTCGGCTTGTCGGTCTCGGGAGAAGCTGCCAGTCAAACCAGCTATCGTGGTGTCAAAGCCGCACTCGCCGGTGAACTGCCGCGCGGCCTGCGACTGACCGATGACCGCGTCCTGCCGCCGGTCATCAGCCCGTATTCTTGGGGTGCCAAACATAGTGGCACCGAGTTGATGTTGAACGGTTTCGTTCCGAACGACCGAGTCCGGGCCGAAGTGATGACGGCCGCCAAAGGCGCGTTCCCACGTGTGGCGCGAGTGACCGACCGCATGGAAATCGGTGATGGCGCGCCATCTGGTTTCCTTGGCGTCGTGACGATCAGTTTGAAAGAACTTGCACGTTTAGAGGAAGGCAACGCCACGCTTCGG
Organism: Hyphomicrobiaceae bacterium; assembly: GCA_043719045.1. GTDB lineage: Bacteria > Pseudomonadota > Alphaproteobacteria > Rhizobiales > Hyphomicrobiaceae > JABFRJ01. The sequence goes on from JAYSUN010000378.1 coordinate 1,595, forward strand.
GACGCGTCGCTCACCCTGGACGGCGTGGCGACCGATGATCTAACCGCACAAACAACGCGCCGTGCCATCCGTGCAGGCGTGCCTCAGAGTTATCGCGTGGCTGACCAAATTCGCGTCCGTGAAGTCGCGCCGGCGCCACAACCGGCACCGACTGCGATTTCGCCTTATACAAGCAGCATCGAATTGGACGGTGGTCGGGTCGTCATCGCGGGATATGCTCCCTCGCAAGCCGTCCGCGACGGCCTTCTGCAGTCGGCACGCGTGCGTTTTGCTGGCAAAACCATCGACGAACGTTTGGTCATCGCCCCCGGCGCTCCGGATGGCTGGCAGCGCTGTCTTGATGGCGGGATGCTCGGTTTGGCTCGCTTAGGGAACGGCAAGCTTTCGGTCATCGATCGCCGTCTCGATGTGATCGGCCGTGGCGATGATGAGGATGTCGTGTCCGCCGTTCCAGGCGATATCCGTGGCATTATCCAAGGCGCCTGCGATCTGACCGCAAGGATCGACTATGTCGCACCGGCCGAACCGGATTTGACTTGGCGCGCCGTCTTTGACGGCAATACCGTCACGTTGCGGGGCGACGTCGTCAGCCAGATTGTGAAAGCCGCGCTGGTCTCGCAAGCTCGGCGGCAATTTCCTGGCAACGTGCGGGTGATCGATGAAATGACCATTAGTGAGAGCCGGTCGCGCAACTGGCCAAAGGCCGCTGAAGCTGGCTTGGCGTCGTTGTCCGAATTGAACCGCGGCGAAGCTGTTTTGTCGCGCCAGCAGTTGCTGGTCAGCGGCGAAAGCCGGTTTGAACCCGCAATCGTTGAGCGGGTCCGTGAACGCGTTTCGCGTGACCTGCCGCGTGGTTACACTGGTCGTGAACAGATCGCGATGCAACGCCCGCAGCCCGGCCCACCGCCGGTCCAACCACCGCCCGTCGGCGCAGCACCACAGCCAGCGCCCCCCGTCAAACCGGTGCTGGCAGCTGAGGCTCTGGCCTGCCAGGAGCGCCTGCGCGAAGTTGCGAGCACAGGCACCATCAGTTTCGAACGCGCTAAGGCCAACCTGACGGCCGACAGCACGCAGACGCTCGGCCGTCTCGCTGAAATCGCACGGGCCTGTCCACGCGTCCGCATTGAGATCGAAGGCCACACAGACGCGGAGGGCACGCCGGAACGCAATCAGCGCCTATCGGATCGCCGTGCCAATGCTGTACTAATTTACCTGACGCGCGCCGGGGTGGAGAGCACTAAATTGTCGTCCGTTGGCTATGGCGAAACCAAGCCGATTGCACCAAACGACACGGCCGTAAACCGGGCACGCAATCGGCGTATAGAATTCTCGGTGACGGAATAAAGCTGAAAGGCCCTCTGCCGCGGTCAAATTTCAGGCCGCGGCGAATGGGGCATCGACGATACTGGGGAAGAAGGGGACGCGGTCATGGGCTATCTGTTGATCAAGCTCTGGTACTGGGTGCTGTTAGCACTCGCCATTGGATTTCTCACGGGCTGGCTGGCCTGTTCTGAAGCGGATGACACCCCTCGCTGACGTCGCTAGCCGTCCTTGTCTTCTGAGTGGTGTCACTGTGCCGGCGCTTCACACAACCGGCCTGCCGTGAGAGTTTAGTTATGTCGACCTTATTGCTGCAAATCCTCCTGCTCTTTATTGCGGCCTTCTTTGTGGGGGCGGCCCTTGCCTGTGTTCTGCGCCGTTTAATGGCACCCAGCCGAACTGCAGTGGATGTGGGGCATGTGCCTGCTCCCGCTCGCCGCGTGGACCCATTGCCGGGCATGGCGACACCGGCGGCCGCGGGCCCCACGCCGGCCTACGAGAATGTCTCCCGCTTTGAAAAGGCGCTCCGCACTGAAGAGCCGCGCCCAGCACCAGCGCAAGTCGCGCCGGCGCCGCCGCGCATGGCACCTTCAACGATTGCGCCTGTGACGCCAGCGCCCGTCGCGACGGCCCAGCCGTTGGTGGTTCCCGTCGTCTATAAAGACCCGCCACCGGTCGTCGCGCCAACCCCACCCGCGCCCCCGAAACCGGTACCCACCGCAATCGAAGCGATCCAGCCGCACGTGGTCGCCGACGTGGTGGTGCCACCGCCACCGCGGATCAACTTGGCGCCAGCGCCTCAGACGCCGTCGGCAGCAACACCGGTCGCCTCGGCCGCCACCTTGGCTGCTGCGGCCAGTGCCGCAACTGTTGCCGCCGCAGCAAGTCTGGCCACCGCCAGAACGCAACCTCAAGCGCCAGCCCTGGCGACACCGGTTCCGCCAAATCCGGTCCCAGTTTCGGCAACGCCAAGCACAGCATCCAGCGCTCCGGTTGCGCATCCGGTGGCCGCCATTGATGACCTGAAGCGCGTGCGTGGTATCGATGCCGGCATCGAACAGAGCCTCTCGGGCCTTGGCATCACGCGCTACAGCCAGATTGCCGGCTGGATGAAAGCCGATGTCGCCCGCGTCAATCAGGCGCTCGGCTTCAAATATCGCGTCGAACAAGAGAACTGGATCGAGCAAGCACAGATCCTGGCAGCCAACGGCGAAACGCTGTACGCGCGCCGCTTGGCGTCGGGCCAACCGCGACCCACAGTGCCAGCGACTC
>JAYSUN010000379.1:0-4168 GCA_043719045.1 Hyphomicrobiaceae bacterium
TCCTACCCCTGGACAAGGCCTTTGCTTCAGCCATTGTCCGCCTCATGACCCCCGCCTTCGCAGCCCCCAGCCGCTGATCAGCCCGGCCAGGCCCCGGCCTTGGGGGGCTGTCCGGTGCGACTTTCTACGACAACAGTTGTCCAGGGCCACTGCAACTCGGTTGTTGGCGTGCCATTTCGAAACATCTATGAGTGGGGCTCAGGATTCGCACCGGGGGTAAGTATGGCAGAGTCACGCAGCACGACGATCATTGCCGAGGACATGGTCATTCGGGGCGATATCAAGAATGGCGGTTTAGTCGAAGTCCGCGGCTATATCGAGGGTTCGATCGCCGCCGACCGCCTGCTGGTTCATCAAAGTGGACGCGTCTATGGCACCGTACGGGCAGAAAATGCCGACGTGAACGGACGGTTGCAGGGGACTGTGTTCATTAGGCACCTGATCAACATTGGCAATACCGGCGCGGTTGCCGGAGACGTGCGCTATGGCCAATTGGCTCTGGCTGGTGGCGGAGATCTCGATGCGAATGTTCGCAACGTGCCGCCGGAAATCTCGGGCGACCTCAACATCACCGTGCGCCGTGGCCAATCTGTTCGTGTGACGACATTGGATCTGAGCGCTGTTGATCCAGATAGTGTGGCTGCGAGCCTGTCCTTCGGTGTCGCCAATGTCGCAGGTGGCTTTATTGCCAAATCGAGCGCGCCAAAAATGGCAGTCTCGACGTTTACACAGGTTGATTTGGAAGCCGGTACAGTGTTGTTTGCACATGATGGGTCTGCTGGCGCCGCAGCAAGCTTCGATGTGACGGTGACCGATCAGGCTGGCGCCACATCAAGTCAGGCCAAAACGGTTACAGTGACGGTCTTCGACGCGAAGTAGCCGGGTCTTCAGCGCAACGTGAATGGCACAGCAAATTTCGCAAGGCCACAAACCATGTCATGTGTGCAGAGTGCGGTTTGCTGCGGGACTGGGCGAGAACTCGCCTAACTGCGGCTGTCTCGCGGTTTATGTGCCCGCTGGCGGATCTTCGTCAATCTCGGCGGCTTTCGGTCCACCTGCCGAAACCGCAACCATCGCCGGACGCAAAGTGCGGTCTTCTATGATGTAGCCAGACTGGAATACTTGAACGACGATACCCGCGGGGACATCGGCATTCGGCATTTCCATGACGGCTTGATGCAGATGCGGGTTAAAGGGCTCGCCCAGGGCTTCAATGCGTCTGACGCCATGCTTCTCCAGAACGCCGTGATACTCCCGTTCGGTCAGCGTAATTCCGTCGACGAGGCTCTTCAGTGCTGGGTCAGCTTCCGCAGCACCCGCCGGGACGGCCGCCAATGCGCGTTGAAAGTTGTCTCCGAGGCCAAGCAGATCACGGGCAAGACGGGTCACCGCGTACTTTGCCGTATCCTCTTTCTCGCGCTCGGTGCGTTTGCGTAGATTGTCCATGTCCGCGTATGCACGCAGATATTTATCTTTGAAATCAGATGCTTCCCGGCGCAAATCTGCGATCACGTCGTCGACATGCCGGGTCGGCGAGGGGGTAGCTTCTGGATGTGCGGTCTCGGGGGCCTGCAGATCCGCAGGTCCTTCGTTGGGAATGGGGTCAGCGCCGTTACCCGTGGTCTTGTCAGTGCTCATGCGTCACGATTTCCGCCATTAACTGGCGCCCTGCGTCGATGGGTTGGATGAGTCAGGGATATCGGCTGAGCGAGCCGAAAAATCAAGTCAACATCCGTCCGATCAGCTTAGCAGTATAGTCAACCATCGGGATGATGCGTGCGTAGTTGAGGCGCTTGGGCCCGATCACGCCGAGAACGCCGATCACTTTGCGCTGTTCATCTTTAAAGGGCGCAATAATTAGCGAGGAACCAGACAGTGAAAATAGCTTATTTTCGGAGCCAATGAAGATCGAAACGCCCTCGCCCCGCTCCGCTTGCCCAAGTAGATTGATGAGTTCACGCTTTTGCTCAAGATCATCAAACAGTTGTCGGATTCGGCCGAGATCTTCAAGGCCATCGACATCCTTCAGCAGGTTGGACTGGCCACGGACGATCAGGCTCTTCATTTCGCCGTCAAGCGCACCCGACCACGTCGCAAGTCCGGCGTGAACCACTTTCTGAGTCAGTTGATCGAGCTCAGCCTTCGCGCTTGCGAGATCGGCTTCGATATGGGACTTGGCCTCACCCAGCGTCCGGCCGCGGATGTGGGCATTCAGATAGTTGCTGGCTTCGACCAGAGCTGATGGCGGCAAACCGGCCGGCACCGTGATGATGCGGTTCTCTACACTGCCGTCGTCGCTGACCAGTACCACCAGGGCTTTGGTCAGTTCCAGCGCGACAAACTCGACATGCTTCAGGCGGGTGACCCGCTTGTCCGACAACACAACGCCTGCGCATTTTGATAAACCCGAGACCATCTCCGTCGCATCGGACAAAACCTGGTCGACGGTCTTGTCCTGCTTGACCCGCAACTGCGCATCAAGTCCGCGGCGCTCATCGTCTGTCAGGTTGCCGACTTCCAGAAGGCCATCGACGAATAACCGTAAGCCAGACTCTGTCGGCAAGCGCCCGGCTGAGGTATGGGGCGCGAAGATCAGCCCGAGTTGCTCCAGATCCGCCATGACGTTGCGCACCGAGGCAGGCGACAATGTCATGGGCAGTGCGCGTGACAGATTGCGCGACCCGACCGGCTCACCTGTTGACAGATAGCTATCCACGATCTGGCGGAAGATGGCGCGTGTGCGATCATCAAATTTGTTGAGCTCAAGCAAGGCTTTGGTCGGATCGAGGGGGGGCATGCTCACGGTTTGGTGCTCACACCAGTGATCAATGTCAGCTCGTCTGAGCGGGGGATCAGGGCGATGTCTTTCCGCGAGGCCCACGTATTGATCTGGTAATGGAGTGGGATCCAAGCGGTATCGTCGATTGCGATTTGCGTCGCTTTGGCAAGTAAGTCCGCGCGTTTGGGGTCGTCGACGGTCTGCAAGGCCTCCGTCACAACGGCATCGAAAGCTGCGTTGGAGTAGCGACCGCGGTTGGCAGTGCCCGTGCCTTTGTCGCGGTCAAATGTCATGAGTTGCGGCCTCAATGCGCCCGAATTTTCGCCTGTCGACGGACTCCAGCCAACCAACATCATCGAAAACTCAGGCAGGCCTGCGGCTCCGGTCGAGGCACGCGTAAAAAACGGGCCCGGAGGCAGGGTTTCAATCATCGTTTCGATGCCGATCCGAGTGAACATCTGGGCTACTGCTTCAATGATCCTGACGTCATTGGTGTAGCGCCCATTCGGACCGTGCAGCGTCAGCTTGAAGCCGTTGGGGTAGCCAGCTTCAGCAAGCAGCTTCTTGGCGCCTTCGACATCGTAGTCGACGGGTTTGGCGCCTTTGACGATGCCAAAGTAACCCTCTGGCAAATATTGGGAGGCTGGCACAGCTGCTGTCTCCATCACGCGCGAGACGATCGCCTCACGGTTGATGGCTTTGGACAAGGCAAGGCGCACGCGTTTGTCGCGCAGGGCATTTTTGATCGCGGTTCCATCTTTAGCTTTGACGAAAGGGCTATCGTCACGGAATTGATCCAGCGCAAAATAGATCGACCGGTTTGAAGCCGTCCGATGCATGGCGATCTTCGGCTCTTTGCGCAAGCGCTCGATGTCGGCAGTCGGCACGTCGTCGATCACGTCGACATCTCCGGCAAGCAAGGCCGCGGTGCGTGCTGGCCCCGCTTTGATGGGTTTGAACGTCACTTTGGACCATTCGGGTCTGCCACCCCAGTGGTCACTGTTTCGGATCAGTGTGACGCGATCACCAGGGATGTAGTCGGCGAACTTGTAGGGTCCGGTTCCAATGGCAGCCTTACCGCTATTAAAATCGGCGGTGGTGGCGACTGCGCCATGCGTCTTCGAGACAATAAAAAAAGCGCTCATGTCGTTTGGCATCAGCGGCGAGGGCGCTCCGGTCGTGATGTGGATGGTATGATCGTCAATTCTAGTCGCGGTTTTGCCCTTCGTCGCGTAGCTGAATAGGCCGGGACTGTTTGGGACTGTGGGCACACGCTCCATCGAAAAGATGACATCATCGGCCGTGAACGGCGAGCCGTCGTGCCATTTGACACCTTGTCGAAGCTTGAATTCCCAGGTGATCCCGTCAGGCAGGATAGTCCAGCTGGTT
>JAYSUN010000380.1:0-1539 GCA_043719045.1 Hyphomicrobiaceae bacterium
GTGCCGGGCTGCGGAACAAGGAATGAAGGGCTTCGACGTGATGGCCGATCGCGGTGCCGGGTTCGATCAGCCAGGCAAAGATGCCCTCGTCGCCCTGGAAGATAACGTGTTCCTGTGCCCCGACGGTGAGTCGCTGGACGATCTGTTCGACCAAAGCGCGCTCGTCATTGCCCGCGACCGCGGCGGCTAGCTGCGGATAATTGATGATCCGCGCGACGATGAGCGAGCGATCGCGTTGTTGCCCATTAGCCCGAAGTGCAACGAGGTTGGGCAGGCCCGATGTCAGATTGACGGTTCCGCGCAGGCGATAGCGGCGCCACATCAGCGCGCCCGCGACACAGGCAAGAAGGAACAGCGCCGGCGTCACGTCGATGAACCATTGGTAAGTCTCACTAACGAGAGGCAGCAAAAGTGTGATGACTAACGCACTCAGCAAAACCGCAATCTGTCGATTGGGTCGCTTTTGCATCGTGGATAATAGAGCAAATGAGGTCACAAATAAAAGCATTGCCAGCCAGCCGAGCGAGACTGGCTGGCTCCGCTTAAGCGTCTCTGCGGCGAGAACATGGACGAAGACCCCACCATAACGTGCACGTCCAGGGATCATGTAGAGATCGCCAATATTATCGGAGGCTGCGCCAACAATGACCATCTTCCCGTTCAACTGCTCGACCCCGACACGGCCGGCAATCACGTCGCTCGCGCTATATTGCGGAATCGTATTTGGATCGATGCGATAGTTTATCGGGAACATCACGCCGACCGGACCCTTAACGTCGGCCCAAATTGAGGCATAACTCGGGATCACACGGGTGCCGTCGTCATATCCGTAAAGCAAGCTCCAGACAGCCGTTTCGTAATTGTAGAACATGCTGATCAACCCCAGTTCGGCGTGAGCAGCAAATCGCGGAAGGGGTAGGGTTTGCTGCTTGAGGCCTCTTCCAGGACCCGAGATCATGTGAGTGGGAAGCACGACGCGCTTTGAGCGTTCTAGCGCGTCCGCAAAGTTCCGATCCTGACTTTCATTCATGGAAAAATGGTAGAGGATATCAAGCAGGATTTTCCTTGAGCCCGCGTCACTGAGGCGCGTCACAATCTGGGACAAGACCGGACGCGGCCACGGCCAACGCCCAATTTTCTTCTGGCTGGCGTCGTCAATCTTGATAATTACGATATCCCCGCTCGCTGCGACTGGATTGGTCTTGTTGCGCGCGGTGCGAAGCGTATTTTCCAGCGGTTCGCCCATGCCGACCAGGCCGAACAGAAGAGCGAGGACGAACGAAATCGCCAGCATGCGCCACGGACGCTGGGGACTGATCTTCGCTGGTAATGGCATGCCGACGCGCATGTTTGGTCCCTTCGTGCCCGCCATGCACTGCAAAAGGTTATCAAATCGGAAACCGAACTAGATTTAACGGCGCGGAACGGGGGTTTTCGGCGCGGCACGGCAAAGCCTCGACAGCGGGCGCTGCGCTTGCCACAACGGGGGCCTTGCCAAGGGGACAGCCATGGACTTTCTTTCGATCCTGTCGATCTTCG
>JAYSUN010000039.1:0-6516 GCA_043719045.1 Hyphomicrobiaceae bacterium
GTGAATAATTCGGGACGCACACATTTTGTCCGGTCCGCTGTTCCTCACCTACCGACTGTACCGGCGGCGTGCACCGACAACAGCGCGTGCCCTGGCCCAAGGCCGACATCGGCCAGCTACGGCAACCGGCGCAAATTCTTTACCCGCGACCTCCGCCTCACCCTGCCGCGGCGCAATTCACCCGATGGGGCCTCGAGCGCCTTACTTCTTGCAATTCTTTTGTTTCCAAAGTTCGCACTGGCCGCGAAAACTGCCGAAGGTCTCACAGTTTGTCGTGCAACTGATGTTCTGCGTTTGCTGAACCAGCGACATTTTGGCAGGTTTCGCGATCGTCAATCGAACGGCTTGAGCGTTGGCTTGGCTCGTGGACACCAACACAACAGATATGACGGCTAATAGAACACGGGATTTCATGCCGGATAACTCCACATCCAATCAGCGCTGAATATGCGCCGATCGCATACCTAGTGTTCTGAGTCAAACATAAGATTCCCGTTTTTCGTCATCCCGGCGAAGGCCGGGACCCACGGCAACATGCAGCAAAATGGTTGGTCTGTCGTGGGTGCCGGCCGACGCCGGCATGACGGTGGATAGTGGGTACCAAACAAATGAGTCGGAACACTAGCAGTGCCGACATCGCGATCGCCGATAGCCCGGCGAGTTGGGGACGCAGCAAGAGTTTTCCGGTTCGGGCGGTGTTGCTGCCTGGGTGAATGATACACCGCGTGCTGCGGTCCTATCCGCCCTTGTGTCTTGTGCGGGTAACACCCATCTGGCAAGTCGACGATGTCGATATGCCCGCCCCTGTCTCCTGGAACCCATCCAACCTCATGCTGAAACCGCAGTTGCCGTTGCCCGACCGGGCCCACCTTCAGCTCTTAGGGGGCTTCATTTTTGGCTCACGCTGGCTGCAGGTGCCACTATATCTTGGGCTGATCGTGGCGCAGTGCGTTTATGTCGTGCTGTTCCTGAAAGAGCTGTGGCACCTGGTCAGCCATGCCACGACGTTTGGCGAGCAGCAGATCATGCTGATCGTCTTGGGTTTGATCGATGTGGTGATGATCTCGAACTTGCTCGTCATGGTCATTGTCGGCGGCTACGAGACGTTCGTGTCCCGCCTGAATTTGGCCGATCATCCGGACCAGCCGGAATGGCTGAGCCACGTCAATGCGAGTGTGCTGAAGATCAAGCTCGCCATGGCGATCATCGGGATTTCGTCGATCCACCTCTTGAAGACATTTATCGAGGCTGGCAGTATCGGATTGCCGGCCGCAAAAATCACCGAAGCCGGCGTGATGTGGCAGACGATTATCCACGTCTCGTTTATCCTCTCGGCCATCGGCATCGCCTATGTCGACCGTATGGGCCAGCCCGCCCACGCGGCCCAAGTGGCGAAGTCGGAGCAGCGGTAAGCACGGCGGCGATTTCAGCAGCCTCGCCGCCGGAGGTCTCGTTTCGGCAGGGTGGGCTTAGGGCTGAGGAGCATCACAAATGCAGAATTTTACGCCGTTGACGGGGTTGGCAGGGGGCGCGCTGATTGGATTGGCGGCTGGGTTGTATTTGTTGGCGGTCGGTCGGACGGCTGGTATCTCCGGCATGATCGAAAGTGTGCTGCGGCCAACGCAGCCGGGTTTCGGCGTCGCTGCAGTGTTTCTGGTGGGACTGCCGATCGGGGCGTTAATGGCGGTTGTGTTGGTGCCGTCGGTCATGCAGCCGGTTGATATTCGCGGCAGTGCGTTTTGGTTGGTCGCTGCTGGTCTGCTGGTCGGGTTTGGAACGCGGCTCGCCAAAGGTTGTACCTCAGGACACGGTGTATGTGGGCTGCCGCGGTTTTCCGTGCGATCCTGGGTTGCGACCGGTGTTTTCATGGCGGCGGCCGCTGTCACCGTGTTCATCACCCGTCACGTTGTTTGAGGCGCGCCATGATGTCTCTTGCGGCGCTTGTCTCAGGCATCTTGTTTGGGGCGGGCTTGGTTGTGTCGGGCATGGGCAACCCACAAAAGGTACTGAACTTCCTGGATGTCGCCGCTATTCGCACCGGCGGTTGGGACCCTACGTTGTTGTGCGTGTTCGCGGGCGCGCTCCCGGTGATGTTCGCGGCTTATCGACTCCAAAGTGTGAAGCCTTGGGTCGCTGACACATTCGTGTTGCCGGCCAACGGTGTGATCGATCGGCCGTTGGTGGTCGGTTCGACGATGTTCGGCATCGGTTGGGGCCTAATTGGGCTGTGTCCAGGCCCGGCTGTGATTGCGCTGGTGCTGGCGTCGAAAACGCATCTGCCGATGGCGTTGACGTTCTTTGGCAGCATGTTGGCGGGCGTTTGGGTGTCGAATGTCGTGCGAATGAAGGCCTGACGGCTCCGTTCAGCTGGCGGCGAACGGCAAGGGTGCCAAGCGGGCTGCCCCGAGCAAGACTTCGGCTGCGAGCCGGGTCAAGACTTCCGGCCGAGATTCGTTGCGAATGACGTTGGCGATGGCGGCACCGCAGGCCAGGGCTTGTTCATGGGGCGTGCACAGCCCTTCGTCGGCTGCAAAACCGTGGATCGGATGACGCAGCCGGGCGGCGGCAGCGCGCAACAGTGCTTTCGGTCGAAACGTCGACGCGACAGTTAAAACCGGATACGGTTTTTCGCCGACATTGGCTTGCGCATGTGCGAGCACGGTTGCCATGTCCGGCATGTCGGCTTGAGCCACACCTGCCGCCGCTGATCCTGCCGCGATGACCTGCCAGATGGTGCGCACGCCGTCGTCGGCTGAGCTGAATAAAATGCCATCTGCTGGACCTCCCAACACCCAGCCGCCGGGGGCTATCTCAGATTCAGCGCGCCGGTTCAGAGTTGCCGCCTGCAATGCCGCTTCGGCGGCCAAAGTCGCCAAGACGCTGATAACGGTTGGGACATGCACGCCGCTCGCAGCGCTCGGATCTGTGCCATCGTAAGCATTGAAGACCTGGGATGCGATGGCAAGGCCGGCGCGCGTTAAGCGCTGATCAAAACTTTGTTGCGCCGGACGCGCTGCGTTCGGTTTGAAAGCAACAACGTGTCCCGTTGTTGCGACCGCGCGCTCAGGGCTGAGCAAATCAACCGAATATCCACGCGCCATCGAGTGAGTTCCGTCGTGTTTGTGAGTTGTCGTTCACACTAATCTGCAAGTTGTAAAGATCTGGTTTCCAAGTGTCCTCCGACGAACCGTCGAGACGTGCGGCCACATTGCGGCCATGACTGCGCGGTTGTTTGTCGGGTGCGATGCGCTTGGACTAGTCGTTGCCAAAGAACCGTCACTCCCGGTTACCGCATGGTGGACTTGGTGCATCGCGTGAGTTTTTCTTAGAGCCGCAGTGCGTGCGGACGTTTGGGGATATCGCCCGCATCATGGTGTTGCGAGCTGCCTGTGCCGCCTTGGGAATTTGCGTTGTCATGACGGCCGCCGACGTGCGTGCTGCCGCTCCGAAAGCCACGCGACAAGCCGCCGCCACGGCTGAACCTGCACCGGCGATCCTGTTTCCATCGGGTGACACTATTGCTCGGTGGATCTCACTGTATCGGATCAAGCCGGAGCCAGACAAGTTGCCTGCCGCTGTCAAAGCTATGAGCGGGCACGGGTTGTTCAAGGACGGAGAGTCTTCGGGGCTGTATCTTGGCTTCGCTGCTGGCGTGCTTGCGGCCAATCCTGAGCGTGCGGCAGAGTTTGCGGCGAAAATGTTCCCTTTGCCGCCCGAGGATCATCTCGCGATCATTCGCATGATTGCTTATTCCGGCCTGCCGAATTGGAAAACCATTCTCGCATCGCTGGCCGAACGGATGCCCGCCCGCGCGTCCGTCGTCGATCGCTATCTGACCGACAAATTGCCGGCCTTGGGTGCGCTTGCACTCGATGCCGGTCCAACACCCTTGGATGTGCTGTGGGGGCACTATTATGCGACAGCGAGTTTTGAGCCAGTGTTGCGGATCGTCTCGATCCTGCCCTGGTCGAAGGACGGCAACAACGTGGATCGGTTGACCGTCGGCTCGATGGCCAAATGGACATTGGCTCAGAACGCCAGCCGCGACATGGACCTGCTGCAGCTGCTGAAGACAACGCTGAAACATGAGCCGAAAGGCAACGCTGCTACGCTTCGCGAGGTGATCGATGCGGCGGAAATTGGCGAAATCGGCAAGATCCGCACTGCGGCGCTCGCGCAAATCGAAACGCGGAAGGTGAAAGGCTCGGAAAACCTGCAAAACTACAATTGGTGGAGCCAGGCTGGTCAGACGGTGCTGGCTGCTGGCTGCATCGCGGCTGGCGCACTCGGGCAAGTGCAGGCTGGCATTCCGTGCGTCATCGGCGGCGCGCTGTCCAGCGGTGCGCTCAAGGCGATGGCGCCGAAAGAGTAGGTGGTTGCGGTCTCTTTCATTTGTCGACGCGCATATAGGTGGCCTGCAGAACAGCGCAGGGTCCGAGGTTGCTGGCGATGCCTGAGGCACAATCGATGCGGACGACTGTAATGGTTCGACCGGGGCGGATGACGACGCCGGTGGCGCGCATAAGTGGTCCGGGTGCTGAACGCATAAAATTGATCTTGTATTCAACAGTGACGACATCGGAGTTTGCCGGCATCAGCGATAACGCAGCATAGCCACCGGCACTGTCCGCAATGGCCCCGATGACGCCGCCATGAAAGGCGCCTTGCGGCTGCGTCAACCTTGGGCCGAGCGGAAGCTCTATCGTGACGCGGCCCGGCGCCACGTCAAGCAACCATGCACCAAACAACCCCAACAGGCCCTGTTTGGCGAAGCTATCGCGGACGACCGATTCGTAGGCGGTATTGGCAGGACTAGGCACCTTGGTCATTGTCATTCCCGCCATGTGACCGCAAATTTCTTTGGAATAATAGCCCAGTTAGAGCTGGTTGCAGAGCCGCCCACTCGATTTTTGTCGCGAACAGCTTATATTGATCACGTGCCACGTCTTCTGGACGAGAGAACCACCGCTATGACCACGCCTTCCGCACCCGTCGCTAAGCGCCCTCGTATGGCCGTCTTGTCATTAACCGACAACGCCGCCGAGCGGGTGAAATCAATCATGGCCTCCAAGGGCGCCGACGTGCTGGGGCTCAAGGTCGGGATCAAGAAAGGTGGTTGTGCCGGCATGGAGTACACCATGGAGTGGGCAACCAGCATCGCCAAGTTCGACGAGGTGGTCGAGAAGGACGGCGCGCGGGTGATTATTGACCCGAAGGCCGTATTGTATTTGCTGGGCACAGAAATGGACTACAAAATCGACAAGTTGTCGGCACAGTTCGTGTTCAACAACCCAAACCAGAAGAGCAGCTGCGGCTGTGGCGAAAGCGTCAATCTGGTCCCCGCGGCCCGAGATCAGTTGGAGCCAGCGTGATTTGCTGGTCGCATTGTCTGCGGTCAACCGGACTCCGCTTAACCGGAAAATGCTCTCGCCTCTTTGCTGGTCGCATTGTCTGCGGTCAACCGGACTCCGCTTAACCGGAAAATGCTCTGGCAATCACTCTTTCGGCTTGACCTTCAATGTTGCCAAGACCGCGAAAGGATTGACCTTTTCGATTTTTGGTCCAGCCTCGGCTTTGGTGAGTTCGGCGCCCGGCGCGCGTGGATACGGGTCCAGGCTGGCGGCAAACTGTTCGAAGACGATGCGGCCCGTTTCCAGGATGCCGCTGACGATGGGCTCGATATCAAATTCGGCATCGAGGTCCGGGGCGTTCGCAGCGTCGATTTCGCAGTCCTCGGCTGGCCGGAACTCGACTCGGATCGGTTCATCGATTCTGACCGGCACCGGCTCAAGCGAGACAACGCACGCCTGGACAACATCAGCTGTCATGCGAGTCTTAAAGCGAAAATAGCCGCCAGCAAGTGCCTCGATACGGCCTTCGACCTTGAGGTCGTTCAACGCGATCAAATCCAACGTTTTGGCGATAACTGCCCGTTCGGGCGCTGTCGCAACCGACCGCCACACCAAGCCGCTGGCTGGCACGCTGGCCGGTGTCACAGTCCAAATCAGGGGAATTTCTTCAACAACAGACATAGCGGTGATCCCAAAAGGTTCAGAGCGCTATGTGGTGGATTGGCGATCTGAGCGCAAGCCGTCGCCTCAGCAAGGCCGAGTTGGGAATTGCGGCCGAAAGGGTTCGAGCGTGCGGGCAGCCTGATCAAATCGGGGGCACGTGCTCGCTGTATGCCCCGCTCGGCTCATAAGATGATGGTTGCGACGGTGCTGGCAATCACAGCCGAGGCCATGAAAACGAAACACGCGGATTGGATAAATTTGGTCATCATACGCATCCCTGGAAGTGCCTGTGCTATCTGACAGGTCTGACGCTTTTGCGGCGCCATTGGTTCAAAGCTTAGGCTTGAAATCTTGAAAGCCTCCTGAAAGTGGTGTTCAGCGGGCATTCATTTGCAGGCCATGGTGAAAGAGTAGTTCCACGCTGTGCCAACGGCAGTGCCCTGCGGCACAGGAACCAGCGAATAGTAGTGAAAGTTCGGAGGACACTTGAGCGCGTTTCAAA
>JAYSUN010000381.1:0-4157 GCA_043719045.1 Hyphomicrobiaceae bacterium
CAAGGGCGTCATCATTACCCAGCGGATGTTCGCGTTAGCACGTCAGGCGGAGCTTGCTTCGAGTGACTACGCAGCTTGGCGGGACGGCGACATCTTGCTGTCACCCATGCCCAATTTTCACATGGCAGGGTGCTCGTGGGTCATGTGCGCTATTATACGTGGCCTTACCTGCGTAATTACCGACGACCCATCGGCCAGCAACGTCCTAAGTCTCTGCCGCGATCATGGAGTGACACACACCTTCATAGTTCCGACCCTTGTACGCTCCCTTCTTGAGCAGCTTGAGGAAGAGGGCGCATCGCTTCCGGCTCTGCGTGAGATCCATTATGGTGCGGCACCAATGGACGGAGCGCTGCTCGAGCGTTCAATGCGCATCATTGGCTGCGGCTTCCTCCACCACTACGGTATGACCGAGAATGCGGGCACCGCCACCCGTTTGCCGCCGGTTGATCACGACCTTGCAAGGCCTCACCTTCTTCGGTCAGTTGGGCGGCCACAGCCGGGCATGGAGCTCGAGATCCGACGGCCGGATTTCAGCGTCGCAAGACGGGGAGAGCCGGGAGAAATTTGGTTGCGTTCACCGACGATTATGCCTGGATATTGGAACCGCCCTGACGCGACCAAAGAAGCGATTGTGGATGGGTGGTATCGCACTGGCGACGGCGGGTTTCTGGACGACGACGGTTATCTGTATCTGACTGACCGCATCAAAGACATGGTCGTGACGGGTGGCGAAAATGTCTATCCAGTCGAGGTCGAAGAGGCGATACGATCGCATCCTTCCGTCAGTGACGTCGTCGCTTTCGGCTTGCCGGACAGAAAATGGGGAGAGATCTTGGTCGCGGCGGTAGAGCTAAGGCCAGACCAAACAATCTCTGAAGAGGAACTTGGAAGATACGTTCGGACAAAATTAGGAGGTTTTAAAGTTCCAAAGCGCCTTATGTTCGATCTCCCGATATCACGAACCGCGACCGGTAAATCGCGCCGCAGAGCCACCCGAGATTTCGCTTTGAACAATATCGAAGGTCAATCAATTCCCTGAAGTTCTTTTCGAATGTTGCTTTTTACCTTAGCGAGCACATCCTCGGCGATTCGGAGATCCTCTTTAGAAACGCCTTCTAGAATTCTGTCATTATTTACGGTACCGATTAATTCCATTTCCCGAATGATGTCGTAACCCTTTTCGGTGATGAAGACCTTACGAACCCGGGCATCCTTGACGTCACTCTCGCGACGCACGAGACCCGCCGCCATCAATCGTTGGACCAAGCCCCCAACGGTGACTTTTCCAACGTCGAGGTCTCTCGCCAAGGCAACTTGCATCATGCCCTCTTGTCCCATTCGCGACAAAGCCGCGAGCACGGACCACTGTGACCGGGTAATGCCCATCGGCTTCATCTTGGCGTCAAAAAGCGTCCGCCGCATACGTGACACGTCATGCACCAAAAACCCGAAACGGAACGGCTTCGCGCTCGGCTTGGCATCGGAGATGTCGTCGCTCGGCGTCTGTTGGGGCTTCTTCCTGCTCGCCATTCTAGTCATCGCCACCTTTCGAGCCAACGCCATCACATAAGATTGAACGCTTTCAATTCGCAAGCTTATTGATGTGGTGCCCGATCTTAGCCTCGGGGCCCACAGCCTCTTTATTTTTCAATGGCTTAAGGAACCAACCCGACACTGCCTCGCTCAGGAAGGCCTGCTAGCAGTCGGCATGAACCTCTCTCTTCTAGGCGAGTTGCAGTCCACCGGCCACGGGGATGGTCGCGCCGGTGACATATCGCGCCTTGTCGGACAGCAAGAATGCAACCACATCCGCAACTTCTTGCGCCTGGCCGGCGCGACGAAGCGGTATGGCTCGAACCATTCGATCGACGTAATCCTGCGTGTGGTGGTGCACTGTCGACAAGCCCAGTCCCGCTTCGATGTAGCCTGGACCCACGCAATTGGCCCGCACCCCGTGCCTGCCTTCTTCGCGGGCAACGCCGCGGAACAACATCTGGATAGCAGCCTTGGGTGCGGCCGACATGATGTCTCTTGGCGGCGCGCGGTCCACTGCACCTGTGACCAGTGCGACGTAGGCACCGCCCGCAGTTCGCAGATGGGGGAGCGTCGCCGAGACGACGTTGAAGGCGCCGTTGACGTCTGCGGCCATCACGCGCGCCCATTCGGCTGGCGGGATGTCATGGATATATTCGAATTCGAGCGGCGGACCCGCGGCATACACAACCGAATGCAGACGCCCGAACCGCTCGACCACGGCTTCGACATAAGCGCGCAACGCCTCAACATCCTCGATATCAACTTGACCGATGTCGACTTCGCGACCGGCTTTCAGAATAGCCTGCCCGACCAATTCGGCAGGTTCGCGCCGTGAGCGGTACGTCAATGCGACATTGGACCCAAGCCCGGCCAAGGTCGTCGATATGGCGGCACCGATCCCACCGCTTCCACCAATGACCAGCGCGACGCCGTCAGAAAAATCATGTGAAGCTTCCATAATGCACTCCGTTGCAGAGGCAGCGCTATCCGAGGTTGGAAGTCGCGCGCATCCCCTTAACCGTCCGAGTGACTAGCATTGTAATTAAAATGCCGGTCAGTAGCTTTTTGGTAGATCAAGCACGCGCTCAGCAATGAAGCTCATAATCAGCTGCTCTGTGATAGGGGCAAGTCGCGTCACGGCAACTTCCCGGTACAGTCTCTCAACATGGTACTCTTTGGCATAACCAAACCCACCATGTGTGGCGATCGACTGCCAGCAGGCGTCGTGACCAGCTCTTGCGCCGAGGAATTTGGCTGAATTGGCTTCAGCACCGCATTGCTTGCCGGTATCGTAGAGCTCCGCGCCCTTCATTGCCATGAGCCATGCGCTCTGGAGATACATCCAGCACTCAGCAAGCGGATGCTGAATGCCCTGGTTCTGACCAATCGGACGACCAAATACCACACGCTCCCGTGCATATGCCGAAGCCCGACCGAGCGCATCTTGGCCAATAGCAATGGCTTCAACAGCGATCAGGATCCTTTCAGGATTGAGGCTGTGGAGGAGGTATCCGAACCCCTTTCCTTCATCGCCGATCCGATCCTCGTTCGGAATAAAAAGGCCGTCGATGAAGATTGCATTTGAGTCCACAGCTTTGCGACCCATCTTGGGGATGCGGTGAACATCGACCTTCGAGCGATCCAGATCGGTGTAAAAAATGGTTATTCCATCGGTCGGCTTGGTGCAGTCCTCAAAGCGTGATGTGCGCGTGACAAGCAGTATCTTGTTGGCGACCTGGGCAGTCGATGTCCAAACCTTCTGGCCATGCACGAGATATCCGCCGTCGACTTTTTGCGCAAAAGTTTTGATCTGTGTGGTGTTGAGCCCGGCGTCCGGCTCCGTCACACCAAAGCAAACTTGGTCATCTCCGGCGATGAGCCGCGGCACCCAGCGGGCCTTCTGCTCGGAGGTACCGTGCACGACGATCGGATGGGGCCCAAACAGGTTGATGTGTACGGTAGAAGCCGCCGTCATGCCGCCGCCATGACTGGCTACTTCATGCATCATCACTGCCGCCTCAGTGACACCAAGGCCACTCCCGCCAAGCTCCTCTGGCATTGTAATGCCCAGCCATCCCCCCTCAGCCATTGCGCGGTGGAAATCGAATGGAAACACGCCATCGTTGTCGCGCGCGAGCCAATATTCATCGTCGAAGCGAGTAATGACTGAACGGACACCGTCTCGTATGGTATCTAGCTCGTCCTGTGACGACAAAGTTTTTGTATTGTTCATGCGCCCTCCGATTTCAGATTTGGCTAGACGAAAGCATTTTTCGGGCAGCTTTGAGATGTGGGATGTCGTACATCTTGCCTTCGATTGCCAACACGCCGGCCTTCGGATTTAGCTCGAATGCTGCGACGATCTTATGTGCTTGAGCCAGCTCCGCTTCGGATGGCTCATAGCTCTTGTTGATAATCGCGACCTGATCGGGGTGGATAGCCACGCGACCGATGAAACCATCGCGACGCGACCGGTGGCAATCACGCTCTAATCCTGCTGAATCGCGGAAATTTGAGTACACTGTGTCGAGAGAAATAACCTCCGCTGCTGCAGCGGCGAACAGGCACATGGCACGGGCCTGGACGTATGGGCTCGTCCATCCACCGTCATCTTCCTT
>JAYSUN010000382.1:0-1537 GCA_043719045.1 Hyphomicrobiaceae bacterium
TCATGGCTGCCGCATTGATTAATATCATTGCGCTGGCATCACCGCTGTTCGTCATGAATGTCTATGATCGCGTGCTTCCCAACAAGGCGATCCCGACACTTTGGGTACTCTCTATCGGCATGGGCGCCGCCCTGGTTTTCGACTTCGTCCTCAAGGGTCTGAGAACCTGGCTCATCGATGCGGCGGGCAGGCGAGCGGATGTACTCTTGGCAAGCCGCATCTATTCGCATGTTCTTGCAATTGAGATGCGCGCCAAGCCGAGAACCACCGGGGCCTTTGCCAGCCAGTTGAGAGAGTTTGAATCGGTGCGGGAATTCTTCACGTCGAGCACTGTCGCCACTTTCGCCGACATGCTCTTTTTCGCATTGTTCCTCGGGGTGATCTACTACATCGGCGGATCCATGGCGGCGGTGCCGGCCATTGCCGCAGCCATTCTGATTGTGGCGGGTATCGCCTTCCAGTTCCCGCTTCGCCGGATTGCGCTTCAAAATGCCATGGAAAGTTCGCAACGCCATTCGCTGCTGGTAGAGACGGTCGGCTCGCTTGAAACCGTGAAGACGATTCGAGCCGATGGGTATCTGCAGAAAACCTGGGAGAGCCTGGTCGGGATAACGTCGCGCACCGTGGAACGCATGAGGAGCCTCAATTCCTCACTCGCAAACCTCACGTCGTTTGTTCAGCAAATGGTAGCTGTTGGCGTCATCATGGTGGGTGCCTATCAGTTCCAGGAAGGTAACACATCGACCGGAGCCATTGTCGCCTGCGTGATGCTCGCCAGCCGTTCCGTCGCGCCACTGGGCCAGTTCGCGCTTTTGTTGGCCCGGTCGCAGCAGACCATGGCATCCCTCAAGGCGGTCGAAGCGATCATGTCCATGCCGACCGAAAGATCGGCAAACCGAGTCTTCATATCGGAACCGATTTCGAATTATCACATCCAGTTCCAGAATGTCGTCTTCGGTTATCCTGAAGCCGGTTTGCCCGCAATCAATGGCTTCAACCTGACGATCAAGCCCGGCGAAAAGGTGGGCATTATTGGAAAGATCGGTTCAGGAAAAACGACCCTTGGACGCCTTCTTATCAAGCTTTACGAGCCACAGGACGGTGCAATCCTTATCGGCGGAGTTGATATCCGGCAGTACCATCCGCACGAAGTCCGCCGCGCGATCGGCCTCTTGGGACAGGATGTGGAACTGTTTCATGGCACTGTGCGATCAAACATTCTCATGGCATGCCCGCAGGCAACCGATGACCAGATGCTGGCGGCAGCACGCATGGCCGGGGTCGATGACTTTGTCAGGCGCCACCCTGCCGGCTATGAGATGCCGGTGGGAGAACGAGGTCAGGCACTCTCGGGCGGTCAGCGGCAGTCGATTGCGCTGGCACGTCTTTTAATCGGCCAGCCGCAGGTCATCTTCCTTGATGAACCGACAAGTGCCATGGATCTGGCAAGCGAACGCATGCTAATCGAGCACCTGAAGCGTTCGCTTGGCACGGAACAGACGGTGATCGTATCAACGCACCGCTATTCCATGCTTGA
>JAYSUN010000383.1:0-12148 GCA_043719045.1 Hyphomicrobiaceae bacterium
GTCTTGAGGTCAGCGGCTTCCAGAAGAGCTTGTTTTTCCTCAGGCCCATAGGGACTCATGATCGACAGGGAGTTGACCAACGTCTCGTTTTCCGAGCGGCTGATCGAATTCCAATCAGCCTTCAAATTGCGCACTTCGAGGAATTTTTTCAACGCCGCAAGCAGGCTGTCGCGGTCAACGTCATCGGCCCCGAGGTCCGCAGTCAAATCGTCAGTGAAACCGGTATAGGTGACGTGGCAGACCCGATAGGGTTTCGCGACTTGCGCCTCGGACGTGACGCGAAAGCGCGCGACGCCAGCCAGCGACACAATCATGCGGCCGTCGTCCTGTTCCTGGAAGGCGACGATGCGGCCGGCGCAGCCAACAGCACGCAGAGCCACAGCCTGACCTGCCGGACCGTCACGGTTGGCGGCCTCCCGTGCCGGCTGAATGATGCCAATCATCCGGGAACCCGACACGGCATCGTCAAACATCTCGAGGTAGCGGGGCTCAAAAATGTTGAGCGGCAGATTGGCCCGCGGCAGCAGGATCGCGCCGCTCAATGGAAACACCGGCAACTTGGCCGGCAGCAAGTCGATCGACGGATAGCGGTCGGAAAGCTTCATCGGGGCAGCCCTCACGGGGAAAAGCACGTCGCTTCCTTATGCGATTTTGCAGCCTAAGCCTATGATTTTCGCGTCTGCGGCATCGTTGCGCCGAGGGCTGCGTCATCGATCGCCCATGGTTCCAAGCGACACGGGCTCCAAGTGGCACGCGACATGGTGGCCGGCCTCGGTCGCAACCCGCAAGTCTGGTGTTTCGGTCCGGCAGCGCGCAAAGACAAACGGGCAACGCGGGTGAAACGCGCAACCCGCCGGTGGTGAGACAGCCGATGGGACATCGCCGTCCAAAACCAGTTTGCGTCGCGTCGCCCTGGGATCTGGCACTGGTGCTGCCGCAATCAGCGCTTGCGTGTACGGGTGGCGCGGCGCCACAAACAGCGTGTCCCGATCAGCCATCTCAACAATTTTACCGAGATACATCACAGCGACACGGGTTGCCATGTGCTCGATGACGCCGAGGTCGTGGCTGATGAACAGGTACGCCAGGCCCAGTTCTGCCTGAAGGTCACGCATCAGGTTCAAGACTTGAGCTTGCACGGAGATATCGAGGGCCGACACCGGTTCGTCCGCCACGATCAGCGCCGGGTTCAGCGCCAGGGCCCGGGCGATGCCGAGCCGTTGGCGTTGCCCACCGGAAAACTCAAACGGCAGCTTGTTGGTTGTCTCAGGCGTTAGGCCGACACGCCGAAACAACTCGGCAACCCGTGTCGTGCGCTCGGCATCCGACAACGCCTCGAAATTCTCCAATGGCTCGGCCACGATCGCACCTGCCGTCATGCGCGGATTGAGCGACGCGTACGCATCTTGAAACACGATCTGGACATCACGGCGCAAAGCCCGCATGGCCTCCCGGTCATGGCCGGTGATATCAACGCCCTTGAGGCGAATGGTACCGGCCGTCGGCTCCAACAAGCGCAGAATCATCCGTCCAACCGTCGATTTACCACAGCCGGATTCGCCGACCAGACCGAGCGTCTCGCCCGCATGGATCGCAAACGAGACGCCGTCGACTGCGCGAATGACCGGCCGTCCGCGCTGCAGAAATCGCCGCCGCACGGGGAAGTGCTTGATCAGGTCGTTGACCTGCAAAAGGGGTGGCGGGGTCATGCCGGAATCTCATCGAGGCGTAGACAAGCGGCGATGTGGTGAAGCGATCCGGTTACGGTTTGCATCTCGGGCGACTTCGACAAACACTGGGCTGCAGCATGCCCACAGCGAGGCGCGAAGGCGCAACCGATGATCGGCTGCCGTGCCGATGGCACTTGCCCGGGGATGTCGTGCAGGCGTTGGAGCTTTGCACCACGTTTGCCGCGTTGCGCCGCGCGCAGAAGTCCGCGCGTATAGGGATGCGCTGGGCGTTCAAACAGATCCAACACGGACGCCTGTTCAACGATGCGTCCGGCGTACATGACGGCAACCCGATCACACATCTCCGCAACCACCCCGAGATCATGTGTGATCAGCAGGACGGCCGCTTCGGTTTCGGTTTTCAGCTCGCGTATCAGCTCCAGGATTTGTGCCTGAACCGTGACATCCAAAGCTGTGGTTGGCTCATCGGCAAGCAGCAGAGACGGTTGGCACATCAGAGCCATCGCAATCATAACGCGCTGCCGCTGGCCACCCGACAATTGATGCGGATAGTCATCCAGTCGCCGTTCCGCATCCGGCATGCGCACGCGGCTGAGCATCGCCAGGGCTTTTTTTCGAGCCGCGGTGACAGCAAGACCTTGATGGATGCGGGCGGCCTCCGCAATTTGATGACCGATCGTCAGCGCTGGATTGAGCGACGTCATCGGCTCTTGAAAAATCATCGCAATCCGATTGCCGCGCAGTTGACGAAGGCTGTCGTCGCTGAGGTCGAGCAAGGACTGGCCAGCAAAGATCACTGAGCCTGAAGTGTGCGCGGCACGGGGCGGCAGGAGACCAAGGATGGACAGTGCCGTGACACTCTTGCCACAACCGGATTCGCCGACGAGGCCTAACGTTTCGCCGGTGCCCACGTCGAATGAGACGCCATCGACGGCGCGCGTGGTGCCATCTTCGGCGAGAAAACTGACCGCGAGATCTCGGATCTGCAGCAACGGCTCCATTACAGCCTCCGCGCCAAGCGAGGGTCGAGCATATCGCGCAAACCGTCGCCGATGAGATTCACCGCGAGGACCGCAAGGGCGAGGGCCAAGCCGGGACAGAAGACCGTCCATGGCGCGCGTCCCAGGTACAAACGACTGGATGCGATCATGTTGCCCCAAGTCGGAATTTCCGGCGGCGCACCGGCACCGAGAAACGACAGCGCAGCTTCAATCAAGATCGCCGCAGCCGCGATGTATGTGGCCTGGACCGCGAGAGGCGGCAAGGTTGCGGGCAGAATGTGGCGCAACAATAATTTTGGCAGCCGCGAGCCGCTGGCAATGGCCGCCTCGACATAGAGCTGCTCGCGGGTCGACAACACGACCGAGCGCACGAGGCGGACAACGCGGGGAATCTCGGGCACGACAATCGCCACAATCACCATCACGACGCCAGCGCGGGTCAAGGCTGAAAGCGCGATGGCGAGCAGGATCGCGGGGATGGCCATCAAGCCGTCCATGAGCCGCATGACAACCACTTCGATCCAACGGACGAAACCGGCAGCCAAGCCAATGGCGAGTCCGATGCCGGTTGAAATCAAGGCCACGGACAGGCCAACCAACAGCGAAACCCGCGCGCCATGGATCGTACGGGCAAAAACATCCCGCCCCAGATGATCTGTGCCAAATGGAAATGTCCAAGACGGCGCCAATAGCCGGAGTGACGGGTCAATCTGAACGGGATCACCGGCAATCAGCGGCGCAATCGCAGCAAGCGTCGTCAACGTCATCAGAATCAAAATTCCAACGGCAAGAGGCGGATGACGGCGCGCGAAATTGCGGACGGCGGTCGATCGCGCCGGAAGTGTCGGTTGTGCCCGTCTTTGGTCGCTGATCATTGCCGCCCCAGTTCCCACGCCCTTGTGTGGTGCTTCAGCGGCCAGCCATGGCAACCAGCGTGGCCAGAGCTTGGGTTGGCTCTGTGTCCGTCGTGTCGATTTCAGCGTCGGCCAAGGCGTAGAGATTGGCCCGGCTCTCAAGGATGGCTCGCAGATCGGTCATGGCTTCCGGGTTGTCCTCCATCGGCCGCAGATCGCCTTGAGCTACGACACGGCTCATATGGCGCTCGGGCGCGGCCTTCAACCAGACGACAAAACACGACGCCAACAACAGACTGTAGGCGGCTTGTTCGGTGACTATGCCGCCGCCGGTTGCGATGACGGCCCTGTCGTGGCGGCGCAGTATCGAGGCCAAGGTTTCCAGCTCGAGCTTGCGGAACGCAGCCTGGCCATCATCCGCCATGATGGCCGCCAACGGTTTGCCAGCCGTCAACTCGATTTCGCGATCCAATTCAATGAACGGGCGCTCGAGGGCTGCTGCGGCTAAACGGCCGATGGTGGTCTTGCCGGCGCCGCGCAAACCGACCAGCGCGATCCGGCCCTCCGGCGTTTTCAGAGGCTGCGGGAAGTGCTTGGCCAGCAGCGCCACGGCGGCGGTCACGTCATCGGGCGACAAATGCTGCAAGATGCGCGTCGCCTGGGCCAGGTCTGCGGACGGCTCCGGCCCGTCTCGCACCAGGTCCGCGACGGTCACGGCCATGGCATCAGATATCTGCTTGAGGACCAGCAGTGAGGCATTGCCCGCGCCTTGCTCGAGGTCGGCCAGATAGCGCTCTGAAACCCCCGACGCGTTGGCCAGAATTTTGCGGGTCATGCCGCGACCTGCACGCACCATCCGCACCCGCTCGCCGATGGTGCGCAGGTAGGCTTCGTCGGATGGCTGCGCGCCCCGCCGCGTATCGCCCCCAGTGGTTTGATCCCGGCTCATCAGCGTTGGCTTTCCAGCGAGGTCTGACGCAACGCAAGCCGTACTTGAAAGGCTGGTGGTCTGCAAACCGAGACCAAACCACGCAGCTCAGGTAGCCAGTGCAGCAGCATTACGTGTCCTTCGTGCCAAATTCGGCTTCGAGGCTGAGCCAGGCGTCGTAGTCGAAGAGCGACCAAAGCTGTGTGTGTCCGAGCATCTGATTGGCGAAGCCGGCGGTGGTGCCGGTGGTGTGCAACTCCCGCATCAAGGCGGCACCAATATGAGCAAACGTGCGGGTCAGTGAATTGGGATAGATCACGAGGCGATAGCCCATGGCCTGCAATTCAGACGCTGGAAAGATCGGTGTTCGACCACCTTCGACCATATTGGCCATCGTCAACACGCGGCCTTTGAGGCTTTGATTGAGTGTCCGCATCTCGGCCGCGCTTTCCGGGCTCTCGACGAACAGCACATCGGCTCCAGCCTCGGCGTAGGCTGCGGCCCGATCGAGAGCTGCGGTGAGACCCAGTGATGTGCGCGCATCCGTGCGGGCAATAATGCTGAAGTTGGGGTCGGACCGCGCATCGACTGCAGCCTTGATGCGCGCCACCATTTCAGCGGTGTCAACGATGCGACGGCCAACTTCATGGCCACATTTTTTGGGCGCTGCCTGATCCTCCATTTGGACTGCCGAGACACCGGCGCGCTCGAATTCCCGGATCGTGCGGATCACGTTCAGCGGCCCGCCGAAGCCGGTATCGATGTCAGCAATCAGTGGAATGGTGGCAACGTCAGCGATGCGCTTCACGCGGTCCAAGACTTCGGCAAAGCTGATCAGACCCAAATCCGGCGCGCCGAGTGCTGACAGTGAAATGCCGGCGCCGGTGATGTAGGCTGCATCAAAGCCGCCGCTTTCGACCAAGCGTACGGTCAAGCAATCATAGCAGCCAGGCGCGACCAGAATGCGAGGTCCCGCCAACAGGGATTTCAACCGCGCATTGCGGTTGGCAATGGCGCGGAGGCCCGGTGGATAGGCAGTAGAATGCGTGCGTTCGAACGACATTGGCACCGACTGTGTCTGGACCTGTTGAGGCGCAGGTATAGGCGCTATGTGCTGCTATGCAAATGACCGGCTCAGGGCTGACTCAGGGCATGCCGTCACGGCGTCTTCGACATCAAAAACGCCAACAAATTGACTTCTGGCTCCAATTCGACCATATCGACGCTCATCAATCTGGCCCGACTTGTCGTGCCGCCCATCTGTCCAAGAGTTGATCTCAGGAGACAGGAGGTGAACATCCGCAAACGCGCTGCGTTGCCGGGTGCTTTTGTGTTTGCCTATGAGGCGGTCTGGAAGGGACGTGCGTGATGATAAAAATCTGGGGCCGCAAGACGTCGGTCAATGTTCAGAAGGTCATGTGGGCGGTGGCCGAGTTGGGCCTGACGCATGAGCGCATCGACGCGGGTGGTCCGTTCGGTAAGACCGATACGTCGGAATTTGCAGCGATGAACCCGAACCGGTTGGTGCCGGTGCTTGAGGATCACGGCCTCGTCCTGTGGGAAAGTAGCGCCATCGTGCGCTATCTTTCAAGCACCTATGGCCACGGCAGCTTAGCGCCCAATGATGCCCACCAGTTCGCCAAGGCTGATCAGTGGATGGAATGGATGCAGACCAGCCTCTATGCCGACATCATTCCTGGCTTGTTCGTGCAGTTCGTGCGCGTCACTGCGGTTGACCGCAATCTGTCGACCGTCGAGGCCAATGCCAAACGTGCGGGTGACAAGCTCGCCATTCTGGATGCTCAGCTAGCTGGCAAACAGTTCATTCTCGGCGATCAGCTGACGATGGCGGATATCGCGATTGGGACTTTGATGTACCGCTACTTTGATATGCCTGTGACGCGGCCGAAACTTGCCAATGTTGAGGCTTGGTATCAGCGTTTAGCGGCTCGCAAAGCCTACCAAGATAACGTCATGATCGACTGGAAGGGCATGAAGATTCCCGGAGCGTAAGACTTGCCCGCCACTGGCGCTTGAAAAGCGACGCGATGCCCGGGCGGCGGATGAGATGCAGCAACTGCGCTGTTGGCAAACGAACAAGCGACAGACTGCCAGCCTGAGATTGCCACTCGCACGAGCGACGACCCCTGACCAGTAGAGGAGAGGGAAAGGAACTGAGACATGGCCGAGTTGTTTTCATCGCTGTCTGAGAGGTTGTCGAGTGTCCTCGACAAGCTGACGGGGCGTGGCGCGTTGACCGAAGCCGACGTGGCGGAGGCCATGCGCGAGGTTCGCCGCGCATTGATCGAAGCCGACGTGTCGTTGGACGTCGTGCGTGACTTTATTGAGCGTGCCAAGGCAAAAGCCGTCGGTGTCGAAGTCGTAAAGTCGGTCAAACCCGGCCAGATGGTCGTCAAAATTGTCCATGACGAGTTGATCGCCATGCTCGGCTCCGATGCTGAGCCGATCAGTTTGGCGGCGCAGCCCCCAGTGCCGATTCTGATGGTTGGCTTGCAAGGGTCCGGAAAGACCACGACCACGGCTAAAATTGGCTATCGCCTGCAGACGCGGGACAACAAAAAAGTTCTGATGGCGTCGCTCGACACGCGCCGTCCTGCTGCGATGGAACAGCTGCGTATCCTCGGCGAGCAGACCGGCGTCGCGGTGCTGCCGATTGTTCCAGGCCAAGGCGCCGTCGACATCGCTCGCCGCGCGCTCGATGCCGGCCGCCTAGGCGGCTATGACGTCGTCATCCTCGATACCGCCGGCCGCACGACGGTTGATGCTGACTTGATGGCGGAAGCCGCCGCCGTCAAACTAACCACCAACCCGCATGAAGTTCTGCTCGTCGCCGATGCGCTGACCGGCCAAGACGCCGTCAACACCGCCAAGGCTTTCCAGGCCGATATCGGCATCACCGGGATCGTTCTGACCCGCGTTGATGGCGATGGACGGGGCGGAGCCGCACTCTCGATGCGCGCGGTCACCGGCAAACCAATTAAGCTGATCGGCGTTGGCGAAAAGTGGGACGCGCTCGAAGATTTCTATCCCGACCGCATCGCTGGCCGCATCCTCGGCATGGGCGATATCGTGTCGCTGGTCGAGAAGGCCTCGCAGAACATCGATATGGAGAAGGCGCAAGCCATCGCCATGAAGATGCGCAAGGGCCAATTCGATCTCGACGACATGGCCGAACAGCTGAAGCAGCTCGAAAAAATGGGCGGCATGGGCGGCATGATGGCGATGATGCCCGGAATGGGCAAAATGAAGAAGCAGATCGATGCGGCCGGTGGCATCGACGATAAGGCGGTCAAGCGGCAACGCGCGATTTTGTCATCCATGACGCCCAACGAGAGGCGCAATCCGAAGGTGCTCGACGGCAAGCGCAAACGGCGCATCGCGGCGGGTTCAGGCACCAAACCGGAAGACGTCAACAAGGTGCTCAAAATGCACCGCGACATGGCCGACATGATGAAGATGATGTCGAAAAATCCAGGCATGATGGCCAAGATGGCCGGTGCCATGGGTATGAAGATTCCCGGCATGGGCGGCGGCGCAGGCCCGAGCGCCAAAGAACTCGAGCAGATGCAAAAGGAAATCGACGCGATGAGCCCGGAAGCCATCGCTCAGCTGCCAAAAGACGTACAAGACGCCATCAAGAACATGCCAAAGCCCGGTGACGTAAAAACCCGCGGGCCGGCACCCTCGCTGCCCGGTTTTGGCAGCGGCGCTGGCTTGCCCGGTCTGCCCGGTGGAAAAGGTTTGCCAGGTCTTCCCGGTGGACCCAAGGGCCCGTTTGGCGGCGGCTTTCCGTTCGGAGGCAAAAAGAAGTGAGCCGCAAGACCAAACATCAGCCGCCTAAGGCTGCGGTTGCGAAGGACGGACTGCCGTCGGACCTCGTGCCGCATCCGCGCTTTGGCCGCAAAATCATCCCGTCCGGGATGACCGCGACGGCTGCGCAAATCGCCAGTGAAGTGCCATTGACGCGCTTGCCCGTCGATCACTATTGGCCGCAGACAATGCTCGTCGCCGATCCGGCCAAACAAGGCACAACGCATACGCCCTACTTTTTCTACATTGATTACCTGCGTGATTGCGTCGATTGCGAGCGCCCGTTTGTGTTTTATGCCTGCGACCAACAGTTCTGTTTTGAGTCTCTCGGCCTGAATGTCGGCTCGCAAGCGATCCGTTGTCCCAATTGCCGTGCGTCGGCGCGGGCGTTGAAATCGCGGCTGCTGAACAGCCAGGATACGATGCGGCGGTTGAAACACGTGACCGGCCCGATCACCCGCAATGTCATGCGCGATGCTCCTCTGGTTGATCTGGCCGTCGATCTGGTCCTGCTCACGGAGGCAGGTATCTACGGCGATATGGATATGCTGCGTCGCATTCGCGGCGCGCTGTTCGGCCGCCAGAGAGCCGAACCGGAAGTCGATATGGCCGATGTTATCGCCGATCTCAGCCGCCTGCTTGGGCCTGCCAAGCGCGCGGCCGCCGCATGATCTCTACCTTTGAAACCGAACGCCAGCTTTTTCGCCAGCCTCTCATCTGATCTCAATCCGAACCAAGGAAAACCTCACATGTTCAGTCACGTCATGCTCGGTGCCAACGACGTTGCCGCCTCTAAAACGTTCTATGACGCCACGCTTGGCACATTGGGCGTTCCGCCGGGATTTGTTGATCCCAAAGGACGCGCATTCTATCGGACAAAAACCGGCATCTTTGCGCTCAGCAAACCGATTGACGGCAAGCCAGCGTGCAACGCCAACGGCGGCACGGTCGGATTTGCCGCCGCCGATTCAGCCGCCGTCGACGCGTGGCATGCTGCCGGTCTCGGCAATGGCGGCGTGACCTGCGAAGAGCCGCCTGGCGTGCGCGAAAATGGTGCGATGAAACTCTACATCGCATATCTGCGTGACCCCGCCGGCAACAAAATCTGCGCCATGTACCGGATGCCGGCTGCCTGATGATCGTCGCCATCCCCACCCTCGAAACGGAACGGCTGATCTTGCGTGGCTGGCGACTGGCTGATGCGGGGCCGTTTGCCGAAATGTGCGCGGACGCCGACTTGATGCGTTATGTCGGCGGCAAGATGGATCAAAACGAAGCGTGGCGACGCATGGCGGTCTATGCCGGCAGTTGGCAATTGCACGGCTATGGTTCGTTCGCTCTTCAAGACAAGACCACGGGCGAACTCGCCGGCTATTGCGGCATCTACGACCCCGCTGGTTGGCCGGAGCGTGAGATCAACTGGGGCTTGCGCCGTGCCTGTCTCGGCCGGGGTCTGATCACCGAGGCTGCCACGCGTGTGCGCAGGTATGCCTACGAAACGCTTGGCTTCAAAACCATTGCCAGTTGCATCGACATGGACAACGCCCCCTCAATCGGGGTCACCAGACGGCTCGGTGCCACACTCGACCGCGTCGTTGATTTCCGCGGTCGGCCAATGGGCGTGTTCCGCCATCTTGGCCCCGAAGATTAGGGATTTGGTTTTGGGGGTTTTGGGGGCAAAGCCCTCGATCCTCGCATCTCAGACGCTGAAACTTGAAACTTGAAACTTGAAACCTGGAGCCTACAAATGACTGTCAAACTTCGCCTCTCGCGCGGCGGCACCAAGAAGCGCCCGTATTACTACATCGTCGCGACCAACAGCACCTCACCACGCGATGGCCGCTACATCGAGCAGGTCGGCACCTACAACCCACTCCTCAAGAAGGATGATCCGTTGCGCGTGCAGCTGAACGAAGAGCGCGCACGGCACTGGTTGATGGTTGGTGCGCAACCGACAGATCGTGTCGCCCGCTTCCTTGATAAGGCCGGTCTCGTGAAGCGCGTCGCGCCGAAGAATCCGATCAAAGCCAAGCCAAAGAAGAAGGCGCAGGAGCGCGCGGGGACAGCCACGAAGGCGGCTTGATCTGAAGTTGTGGCGGGCCCAAGTGCCGGCCGCAAACAGTCTCACTCTCAGGCGGGGGCAGTTGATTCATTTCCGACCGTGGAACTGGGTTGGCGGTCCCCGAAGTCTTTTCCACACGTGTCATCAGCGGACCACTCATGCGTTCCTATCACCTGCCCGGCCGCTCGCCGGTGATCGCCCGCCACGCAATGGCCGCGACCTCGCATCCACTCGCAACCCTGACCGCCGTTGAGACGCTGAAGCGCGGTGGCAATGCCATCGACGCCGCAATCACTGCCACGGCGCTGCTGTGCGTTGTTGAACCCGCCATGACGGGGATTGGCGGAGACTGCTTTGCGTTGATCCACAAGCCGGGCACGGGCCTCATCGCACTCAACGGCTCGGGGCGCGCGCCCGCGAAAGCCACGCCGGAGTGGTTTACCAGCAAGGGCGTCAAGTCCATTGAGGTCACCAGTCCGCATTCGGTCACCATTCCGGGCGCTGTCGATGCCTGGGCGAAATTGCTGGCCGATCACGGCACCATCACGCTCGCGCAAGCTCTGGAACCCGCGATCGATGCTGCAGTCAATGGCTTTGCCGTGCAGCCAAGGGTCAGTCACGATTGGGCGGGTCTTGCAGCCAAGATCGCGCTGAATGATGGCGCCAAACAGCATCTTCTGAAGGACGGACGCACGCCACGTGCAGGTGAAATCATGCGCTTTCCGGCCTTGGGCGAGACTTTGAAACTGATTGCGCGCGACGGTCGCGACGCCTTCTATCTCGGGTCTGTCGCAGCCGATATCGCCAATGACCTGAAGGCGCTCGGCGGCGCCCATGAGGCGAGCGACTTTGTCAATCAGGCCTGCGATTATGTGGTGCCGATCTCGGTCCCTTACAAGGGCGTTGAGCTGCACGAATTGCCGCCGAATAACCAGGGCATCGTGGCGCTGATGATCCTGAAGATCATCGAACACCTCGGCCCCTTGGGCGATGATCCCGGATCACCTGAGCGGTATCATGTGCTGATGGAAGCTGCGCGCATTGCCTATGCCGCGCGCGACATCTTTGTGGCCGATCCGGCCATGGCCGATGTCCCGGTTGCGCATATGTTATCGGATGCATTTGCGCGGACACTGGCGACGCGGATTGATCGCCGAACGCGTCTCGCGGACCTCGGCCCAATTCCGCAGCCGCAAGGCACCGATACGACTTATCTGACGGTTACTGACAAAACCGGCATGGTCGTTTCATTCATCAATTCGCTGTTTGCGGGATTCGGATCGGGCATCGTGACGCGGAGGACCGGCGTGGTTCTGCAGAACCGTGGCTGTGGCTTTGTGTTGACACCCGGTCATCGCAACTGCATCGCGCCGGGCAAGCGCCCGATGCACACGTTGGTGCCTGCCATT
The DNA here is from genome assembly GCA_043719045.1 of Hyphomicrobiaceae bacterium. Lineage (GTDB taxonomy): Bacteria > Pseudomonadota > Alphaproteobacteria > Rhizobiales > Hyphomicrobiaceae > JABFRJ01. Next base: position 11,777 of record JAYSUN010000383.1, read on the forward strand.
GCAACAAAAGCCGGTCGACCGTGGCTGTCATTCGGTGTCATGGGCGGCGCGTATCAGCCCTTGGGTCACGTCCAGGTGATGACCAATCGACTGGACTATGCACTCGACACGCAAGAGGCAGTGGATTTCCCACGCATGTTTTTCGAAGACGGCAAGTTGCAAGTTGAAGCCACCATACCGTTGTCAACGCGGACCGCATTGTCAGCCATGGGACACGTCGTGTCGCAACGTGGCGACCCCTGGGGCGGCGCGCAGTTGATCGAGTTTGATCATGCAAATGGAACTGTGATTGGTGCTTCTGATCCACGCAAGGATGGCTGCGCGCTGGGCTACTGAGAACCAACATGGCCATCGACACAGAATCGCAGAAAC
>JAYSUN010000384.1:0-4132 GCA_043719045.1 Hyphomicrobiaceae bacterium
CGATGGACGACCGCTCGTGTGATTTGTGGGGCGTTCCCCAGGGAACCGACGTGACGTTCGAGGACCTTTCTGCACACATCCATCCGGCGGATCGAGACAGGGTCCGAGCAGCATTCACCGCAACCCGTTCGATTATAGGCGCTTATGAAATCGATTTCCGCATCATGATCGGAGACGAACTCAAGTGGATCTCTGCGCGTGGGCAAGGCGATGATGCCGGGATAGTAAGACGGATTATGTTCGGAATCTTTCTTGATGTCACTGGCCGCAAACAGGCCGAGGAGGGCCGTGAGCTTCTGGCAGGGGAGATGAGCCACCGCGTTAAAAATTTGCTTTCCATCGCTACCGGGCTGACGGCAATTACCTCCCGCTCAACGAAAACCGTAGACGACATGGCCCGGGAATTAACGCTCCGGCTAACGGCATTAGGCCGTGCTCACGATTTGGTGCGTCCCGTGCCCGGACAAACCGTTGCGCCTTCGGCGCTGCTCGGCGATTTGCTCACCGTACTGCTTGCACCTTACGACGATTTGGGGGCCTTCAGTGGGCGCATACGCGTGTCTGTCCCGCGTATGAGCGTTGGCGAAAAGTCAACCACGATCATTTCTCTGATTGTTCACGAACTTGCAACAAACTCCATGAAGTACGGAGCATTGTCGATCGATACCGGCACGCTTGATGTTTCATGCTCTGCCCATGACAAAGCGGTCACATTGTTCTGGACCGAAAGCGGAGGCCCAAAGGTTAAGGCCCCCACCGAGTTAGCAGGATATGGAAGCAACCTGATCGAACGAAGCGTTACGCGGCAACTGCGCGGCTCCATAAGTTATGACTGGGCTGAGGACGGAGTGATTGTGACGTTGATCGTCGATCCTGTACGTCTCGCGACATAACTAGTGGAATGGACTTGGCGGTTTGGCTCGAGATTTGCGGTTCATGAGCAACCGCTAGCAGCGTGCTCCCCTGTCACGTTGGTCTGACAAAGGCGCTCTTGTCGCTGTTTACTTAACCACCGTAGCGAGGCACCGCCTGTTCCTGGTGCGGAACTGCCAGGCCTTTCTGAGCCCAAGAAAGATCAGTTAGGTAAGCATCTGCCACCTCGGCATGGATAGGTGAGAGCATAAGGTGCAGCCCGAGCGGATCGGTTGTGACGCTGGTGAACCAGCCCCGCGTGTGCAGGCGGCTCCACAACCCCTGGACGTCGATCCCGGGCCTCGTCAGCGCCAAAAGCCCTAGTTGCGGTTCTCCGATTACCTCGAAGCCAAGCGTACGAGCGCCCTGCTCGATCTTTTCGCGGGCAGCGGTAACCTGCGCCTGCTTCGCGCGATAGCCCTCGACACCCAAGTAATTCATCACCGCCCAAGCCGCAGCAATCGCTCCGCCGGGACGCGTGCCCGCCAACGTCGGCGTTATCATCCTGCCGCCTGGCCATGCGTTGCAATCGAACGTCATGTAGTCGCGAAGCGGTTCTGATCGGAAGAACACGGTGGAGGCGCCCTTGGCGCAGTAGCCGTATTTGTGGAGGTCCGCTGACATCGAGCTGACTCCCTCGACCGCGAAGTCGAATGGGGCAATGTCGCTGCCGTTCATGCGGACAAACGGAGCGAGATAGCCGCCGACACAGGCATCGACGTGAAGCCACAAGTCGCGCGATACAGCCAAGTCACCCAATGCCTCTATTGGATCGATCAGGCCATACGGAAAGCATGGGGCCGAGCCCACGATCATGATGGTGGACTTGTCAGCCGCCGCGTCCAAGGCCACCGGATCGGCCATGAAGTTCTTCAGCGGGGTCCGCCGAATATCGATGTCCATCAGCAACCCAGCCTTGTCGAATGCAGGATGCGCGGAGAACGGCAGGACGACATTGGGTTTGCCGACCAACCCGTTTTCGTTGCGTGCAAAATCGCGCGCTGCCTTGATCGCCATGGTGATTGAGTCAGTGCCGCCCGAGGTAATATTACCGGCGGCTCCCTTGGGCGCGTTCAGCAGTGACAGGCCATAGCCCACCACGGTAGCCTCCATGTCGCGGAGGCTCGGGAAGGCTGAAAACCCCAACCCGTTCTCCGACATGAACAGTGTGTAGGCCTCTTTCTGGACCCGCTCGATCTCTGGTCCAGCGTTGAAGACGTAAACCGCAGCACGCCCATCGCGCCATGCTACGTCGCCTCTGCCAAGCTCAATCATGGCATCGCGAAGTTGCGGCCACGGTGTGCCGGTCTGCGGTAATGCGATAGGCATGAGTTCTCCCGAAATCTTGTTTGTCTTGCCAGGTCAGGCGAGGCTTTGCGCATACGCGTGTAGTCCAGCGAGCGCTGTCTTGAACGTGGGCGAGGTGACATTGCCGCCATCAAACCGTGTGGAGAATAAAGCAGCACACACGTCCGCTGTGCGGTTGACGTAGATCAACTGGCCATGCCGGCCAGAGGCCATGAATACCCCGTTCGTCCCGTCCATGATCCACCACTGGTCCTTGTAGGCGTCGAGGTAGGGGGCCGATGTAATATTGCCTGGCTGACCAAACGAAGAGCGGCGCATCCGATCGCGATCGTCCTCGGTAACGCCGGTTGCAACACGGTCCAGCCAAGCCTCTGGTACGACCTGCTCGCCGTTTACGCGCCCACGGTTGAGGACCATGAGCCCGAACCGCGCGGCATCTCGCAAGGTCGAGTTGAACCCCCCCGACGCAAGCGCAATATTGGCGTAATCGGGGAAGAAGAACCCATCATGCGCCGCGCCAATTCGCTGCCATATCCGTTCAGACACGAATGCCTGCAGGGGCTGCCCCGACAAACGCGCGACGATCCAACCGAGCACGTCGGTATTTACCGATTCATAGCGAAAAATGTGGCCATGCCCATAACCCATGTCGCGCTTGGGCAGACGCTGGAGCATGGCGGCAAGTCCCTGATACCCGCTTTCGGGGAAAGCTGATTTGGGGTTGGGGGCCCAACGCGCGGCGCGGGCCCATTGCATCTCCCAGCTTTCGGTCCGCGCGGGATCAATCGCGGCGAACCCGACTTGGCCTTCCTCGATGTCCGGCGTGGTAGACATGTCGAGAAGATGCTGGACCGTGGTGTCTCCGCCGAAAACTGAGTCGGTCAGTTCAGGAATGTAAGCGGTGACGCGATCACTGGGGTTCAGCTTGCCCTCGTCCGCTAATATTCCCACGCAACAAGCCACCATTGACTTGGTCACTGACAGCCACAGATGGTGGTCGAGGCGATTTAAGCCGTCATGGTAGCGCTCGTAACGTATCGAGCCCGCTTTCAGAACGATTATCCCTTCCACCTGAGCCGCAATCATCGCGGGGCCAAAGGTGGCGGATTGTCCGAAAAAGTCTTGGTAGCTGGTGGCCTCCACTGCGCAGCGGTCGTCGAGAGCATCCGGAAGTTCGATGATCGCGCCGTCGCGCGGGCACATGAGAGCACCGTGGGTCGCGCCGGTGTTACGGAAGGTCCAACCCATGTTGCGTTTGCTGGTCCAGGCGTCGGCACGAACCACGTCCTCAGCAGCCGGCGGTGTTACATCCTGATACCAGTTGGACAATTTCATTGACGTTCTCCTTGCTGGCAACCGATGGAAGCTTAGACCAAGTTTGCGATGAAGCAATGAGAGGTGATCTGCCGCGCTTGGGTCGAGAAAAGGGTGCCGTCAGGCTAACCGCAACTCGTCTCTGACCGGCGCGGCTGTGCCCTGGTCACGTATTCTCAGCTCATGAGTAACCGCCACTCGGCCAGGGCGGCCGAGCGGCGTTCTTTGTATGTCTGTCGGCCGGCGAGGTGACGTTCCTGGTTGACCCGAAGGGCGGCCCAAACCGGTCCCACAACATCCGCACCGTCTCGTGGCAGATGTCGACCCCGCGCACGAACAGCAGGTCCTCGACGTTTCGAAGGCTGAGCGGATACCTGCCTTAGACCCCAGCTCCAAACGAGCAGTGCATTTGGACTGACAGAGCCGTTGCAAGGGGTGCCCGTCGCTCAGTGTGGGACTTCAATACCCCCAGTAGCCAGAGTTCCGATATTGCCGCCGTCGCGCGTCCCGCCGGTCGCGGCGTTGGTGTTCGCGTGCCAACTGGTAATCGCGCTGGGCGTGCTGATAGCGCAAATCCTGATGCACTTCGCGATGCTCC
>JAYSUN010000385.1:0-1526 GCA_043719045.1 Hyphomicrobiaceae bacterium
TATAAGGAGCCATATGCCCGCAACACCAAATTTCGTCACATGGCTGAAGTGTTTGACGGCGCTGATGTTTTCCTGGGCCTGTCGGCCGCCAAAATCGTCACCCAGGACATGGTGGCGAAAATGGCCCCGAAGCCGCTGGTGTTCGCCCTGGCTAATCCAACGCCCGAGATCATGCCCGAGGATGTGAAGGCGGTCCGTCCGGATGCCATTATCGCATCGGGCCGTACCGACTATCCAAACCAGATCAACAACGTCCTGTGTTTCCCGTTCATTTTTCGTGGCGCGCTCGATGTCGGCGCTACCACCATCAACGAAGAGATGAAAAAGGCTGCCGCTATTGCGTTGGCGACAATTGCCCAGATTGAAGCTTCGGATGTGGTGCTGTCCGCCTATCAGGCCGACACCTTCGTGTTTGGGCCGAACTATATTATCCCCAAGCCGTTCGACCCGCGCCTGATCCTCGAAATTGCTCCTGCCGTGGCCAAGGCGGCGATGGACAGTGGCGTTGCCACGAAACCGATTACGGATTTCGACGCTTATAGGGAAAAACTGTCGCGCTTTGTCTATCGCTCAGGCTTTGTCATGAAGCCGATGTTCGATGCCGCCAAGCGGGAACACGCCCGCGCCCCGAAACGGCTGGTCTATGCTGAGGGCGAGCATCCGTACGTGCTGCAGACGGCGGCGCAGGTGATCGCCGAAAAGCTGGCGCGGCCGATTTTGATTGGACGGCGCGGCCATATCCAGCGGATGCTCACTCATCTCGGCCTGCGCATTAAGCCTGAGGTGGACTTCGATATCTTCGACCAGGACACCGATCCGCGCATAGCTGCAATGACGGAAGAGTACGAAAATATCGTCGAACGGAAAGGCATCTCGCCGTCGCACGCGCGCCGCATCGTCCGTGGTGGCTCGACGGTGACCGGTGGCCTGCTGCTCAAGCGCGGTGATGCCGACGCTATGATCTGCGGCATGGTCGGGCGCTATCATACGCAATTGCGCCACGTTGATCAGGTGATCGGCAAGAAGGGCGGGGTGCGCGGGTTCGCGACGCTGTCCGGCCTGATCCTGCCGACCGGTCCGCTGTTCATGACTGACACCTATGTGAGTTATGACCCGAGTGCCGAACAGCTGGCTGAGATCACGCTACTGGCCGCTGATGAGGTCCGCCGGTTTGGCATTGAGCCGAAAGTCGGGCTGATGTCGCATTCGAATTTCGGCTCCGAGGATACGGTTTCGGCAGTAAAGATGCGGGAGGTTCTCGCGTTCCTGCAGACCTGGTCACCGGGCCTTGAAGTCGAGGGCGAAATGCACGCTGATAGCGCGCTGTCGCCATTCATCCGAGACGAGATCTTCACGAATTCCCGCTTAAAGGGTGCGGCCAATCTGTTAGTGATGCCGGGGTTGGATGCTGCCAACATCGCCTTCAATCTACTAAAGGTGGTATCGGGTGGCATCGTGTTGGGGCCAATCCTGCTCGGTGCTGCCAAGCCCGTTCACATCGTCACACCATCGGCGACGGTGCGCGG
>JAYSUN010000386.1:0-4126 GCA_043719045.1 Hyphomicrobiaceae bacterium
GAAAACCCGGTTAGCGGACGAACTCACACGGATGCGCAGCTTCTCGACGGTGTTGGTCAAAAACGCCGAGCAAGCCAAACTTGAAATGGAAAGCGTCGCGGCTCAACTGCAGGCGGCGCAACAGCAGTATGGTCGTTTTGCCCATCTGCACATGAAGGGTTTCACCACCGACGCGAAATTTGAAGACGCCGAAAAACTGGTCGCAACCCTCAAGAAATCCCTCGAATCCAAAAAGGTCGAATTGGAGTCACAGACCAAACTTGCCGGCCAGAACCAAGGCCGCTGGCACTACACCGGTCAGAACATGGTTGGCGAAACGGCGCAGCTTGAGGCTGAGGTCGCCCGCGCTGAAAATGAAGTCGCATTGACCCAGCAGAAGAATGACGCGCTGCAAGCGCACAAGAACCGATTGGCCGTGCGGGCGCCGTTTGAAGGTACGGTGCTGGAGTTGCCCCATGTCGACCGTGGGACCGTGCGCCGTGGCGATGTCATTGCCATCCTCGAACAGCGCAAACAGCGACAAGTGACGGCCTTCCTCAACCAGGATGAGGTGTTGAAAATCGGCCAGGGCGACGACGTATTGCTGTATGTGCCGGCGCTCGGTGAGACCTTGAAGGGCCGCGTACAACAAATTGACCGCACGACAGGCTTCGTCAAAGAACAGAATAGCGCGCAAAACCCCGGCTATCGCTGGCGCGGCTCGGTCGACCGCTCGGCCAAAGTCATCATCACCTTCAACGATCCCGCCAAGGTCGCCGACGTCGATCGCTATCGCTCGGGTCTCCCCGTTGTCGCCGTCTTCCCGCAACGCTCAACCAATGCCCTGACCGGCTCATTGAAACAGAAATTCTCAACCGGATTGAACTGATGCTCGCTGTCGGTCCCGGCCGGCGAACCGACGTCAAACCGGTGAACACTTGGAGTCTTTACCACGCGATGTCCGCAACGGCGCCAACAGTCCGATCTGCCCCACCGGTTGCACGGCGGCGATCGGCTGCGCCAACGCCGGTGGCGACCTCGCGCCCGTACGTCCCCCAGCCCCACGACCAGAGCTACATCGATCCCGCCGTGCGGATGCCGACCTTTTTCGAGAAATGGTCGCCCTTGGTGCTGTTGAAGCTGGCGATGTATTTCGCCGTTTGCTTTAGTGCCCTGTTGCTGTTGCCAAATTCGATCTATGATCCGGAACTGCGCGAGATCACCTATGTGATCGGAATTCTCGGTGTCTGGCGTTACGGGTGGTGGTTCAACCACTTTGCGCGGGCGAAGATCTACGAGAAGATTGCTTACCCGCGCGCAGCAGCTCGCGCCCGCGAAGTCTGGGGGAGCGGCTGGCGTCCACGCCACATCCACATCCAGATGACGACGTTCCGGGAGCATCGCGAGATCTCGGAAACCGTTATCCGCGGCCTCGTCCAACAAATCCGCGAGTGCGGCGTGCCCGCCACCCTCTGGCTCGGTTCAAGTGAATTGGCCGATGAGTTGAAGATCGCCAACCATCTCAAAATCGTTGGCGCCGATTGCGACATCACGCTGAAAATCATCCGGCAAAATCAGCCGGGAAAACGGGTCGCCATCGCGCTCATTCTACGTGCGATGTCCCGCGCGATGGTGCCGAAAAATGATCTTGTCATCTTCATGGATGGCGACTTCGTGATGCATCCCGGCTGCCTCGTCAAATGCCTGCCCCTGTTTGCGCTGGACCCTGGCTTGCATGCGTTGACGACCAACGAGGATGTCATCGTCAAGGGGCCGTGGTGGATGTCGCCGTGGCTGAACATGCGCTTTGCCCAGCGCCGGCTCGCGATGCAGAGCCATGCGCTGTCGGGCCGCGTCTTGACGCTGACCGGCCGCATGTCCGTGTTCCGTGCCGAACACATCATGAAAGAAGAATTCATCCGCTTGCAGGAAGCAGACTATCTCAATCACTGGCTCTGGGGCACGTTCCGGTTTTTGTCGGGCGACGATAAAAGCACTTGGTACACACTGCTGAAGTATGGCGTTCGCATGACCTATGTACCCGATGCCAACGGCACCACTATCGAAGTAGTTGAAGGCTCCGGCTATCGCCGCATGGTCGAAAACTTGCGCCGCTGGTCCGGCAACATGCTCCGCAACGGCGCCCGCGCCATCGCGCTCGGCCCGACCCGGATGCCGTTTTTCATCTGGTGGTGTTTGATTGATCAGCGCATCGCCATGTGGACGATGTTGTTTTCGCCGCTGCTCGCACTCGCCGGCGCTTTGAAAGTCGGCTGGGCCTTCCTTGGCGCCTACGTCGTCTACATCATGATCACGCGCATGCTGCTGTCGATGGTGCTGTGGACTTACGCCAGGGAGGTTGAGCTGCACTACGCCTGGACGCTCTACACCAACCAATTGCTCAATGCGGCAGTCAAGATTTACATGCTCTGGCGGTTGTCAAAACAGCGCTGGGCCAACCGCGGCAACCAGTCAGCCGGTATGGGGAGTGTCACACTCTTGGCCCGCGCCAAGGATTACATGGCGGTGTATCTCACGGCGATTTCGTTCGGCGGCTTGTTTTTGGCCGTCATGCTCTACACGGAGCTGCTGACCGTCCCCAGTCGCGGCTTCATCAAGGCTGTGTTTCTGGGCTATTGAGCGGTGTAGCTGACGAGCCCCCGCACGCCGGCAGCCAAGTGGCACTGCTGAGTTGGGCCGTTACGCCAATCCAAGCCAGGCTTCCAGCGGCCCCTTCGGCAACGCCACCTGAAACCAGCGTTCGAACAAGACGAAGGTCACGATCGGCACCAGGACGGCAACAAGAAGCGCTTTCCAAGCCGGCTCTTTGCCGATGAAAATCATGAAGCCGGTGATAAATAGGAACGACGCAACGTAAATGCCAAGGCCGCTAATGGCAACGTCGCCGTGCCCGACGCCACCAATCAAGCCGACGTAAACAAAGGACGGGATTAACACTGCGAGGACCCGGCCGAACTCCGAGCGCGAGACGAAACTGTCGTCATGGTCGACGGCCGTGCGCAAGGCCGCGATCAGATTCATCAGGCTCGCGATGCTCATCAGAACAGCAATATAGAACGGGAAAAAACCAGGGCCCGGGCCATCATCGCGCCAACCCGCACCAATCTGATACGACCCGAACAGCACAAATGCCGCCGCCACCAGGAATAACAGTGCTATGACGATCTCCATGGTCCGATTGGCTACAACGGAACCGCTGCTATCTTCAGTATCGCTGTCGTGCATCAGAGAGCCCCCGCGAAGCATTCGTCGGCTTCGATGGCTTGATCCGGGCACGGACAGCCATCGAACGTATCACCTATTGTGGTCACTTACCCGGCGCCAGGAAGCCCGCTTCCTTCATCAAGTCATAATGCGTCTTATCGGCGGCCTCGACCCACTTGGCAAAGTCAGCGCCGGTCATTGACGTTTGATTGAAGGCACCGTCCTCCATGAACTTCTTCCACTCGTCGGTCGCCATCACCTTCTTGAAGAGGTCGACGTAGTAGGCAACGTGATCTGGCTTTACGCCAGGGGGCATCATAATGCCGCGCAGCATCTGATAGGTGACGTCAACGCCGGCTTCCCTGCAGGTCGGAATATCGGACCAAGCCTGTGTCGCCGTCACTTTGGTTGTGTAAATCGACCGCTTTTCGTCGAACAGACAAAGCGCGCGGACCTGTCCCGCCTTCCACTGCGAAACCGCTTCGATCGGATTGTTGACGGTCGAATCGACATGCTTCCCGACCAACTGTGTGGCGACCTGACCGCCGCCGCCATAGGGAATGTACGTCAACTTCTTCGGAGCACTCAGACGGTCGAGCGCAACGGTGATGATCTGGTCTTCCTGCTTCGATCCGGTGCCGCCCATCTTAAACTTTTTGTCGTCCCCCGCCTTGACCGCTTCGATGTATTCTTTGGCGGTCATGTAGGGCGCCTCGGCATTGACCCAGAGGATAAACTGATCAAGAGCCAACATTTGGACCGGTGTCATGTCCTTCCAGGAGAAGGGCAAGCCGGTTCCGAGAGGGGTCGTGAAGAGGTTCGACAAGGTAATGATAATAGTGTGCGGATCGTCTTTGGATTTCTTGGCCTCGAGGAAGCCTTCGGCACCCGCGCCGCCGCCCTTGTTCACGACAATCAACGG
>JAYSUN010000387.1:0-12063 GCA_043719045.1 Hyphomicrobiaceae bacterium
CAACATCACCGACGGCATGCCTTCGACATCCAGCTTCATGCCCATCCCATTGAGGATCACCATGCCTCGGTCGATGCCGGGAAACACCGAGAACGGACCACTGACGCCCACGTGGGCCAGACTGATGCGCCAATCGAAGACGTCGAGGCCAGCGCCAGGTGGTGACATGACAATATCGGCCAGCATGCCGCCGCCGTTCTTCCAGGGCTTGCGGACATAGTCGGAGGCTTTGATCAGCTGGATCACCGCAGAATGCCCGGCAAATCAAGTTGGAACTCGCGCGCGCAAGCGATGGCATCATCGTAACCTGCATCGGCATGTCGCATGACGCCGGACGCGGGATCGTTCCACAGCACGCGTTCCAGTCGGCGTGCAGCCTCAGGTGTGCCATCGGCGACCACGACCATGCCGGCATGTTGTGAATAGCCAATCCCGACGCCACCACCATGGTGGATGGAGACCCATGTCGCACCGCTCGCGCAATTCAACAGGGCATTCAATAGCGGCCAGTCTGAGACCGCATCGGAGCCGTCCTTCATCGCCTCGGTTTCTCGGTTGGGTGAAGCAACGGAGCCCGAGTCCAGGTGATCGCGGCCGATCACAATGGGGGCCGACACCTCGCCCCGGGCAACCATCTCGTTGAACGCCAAACCAAGTCGATGGCGTTGCCCCAGACCGACCCAGCAGATGCGTGCGGGCAGGCCTTGAAATGCAATCCGTTTGGCTGCCATATCCAGCCAGTTGTGCAAGTGCGCATCGTTCGGGATCAGCTCTTTGACCTTCGCATCGGTTCTGGCGATATCGGCTGGATCGCCGGAGAGTGCGGCCCAGCGGAACGGTCCGATGCCACGACAGAACAGTGGCCGGATGTAAGCCGGGACAAAGCCCGGAAAGTCGAACGCGTTTTTGAGCCCTTCTTCCTTCGCCATCTGGCGGATGTTGTTACCATAATCAAGCGTTGCGACGCCCATGCCGTGGAAGTCGAGCATGGCCTGCACGTGCACGCGCATCGACGCTTTGGCCGCGTGCTCAACCGCTTTGGGATCGGACGCGCGTTTCTCTTCCCATTGCGCCAGCGTCCAGCCGGCGGGCAGATAGCCGTTGATTGGATCATGCGCCGAGGTTTGATCGGTCACCACATCGGGCCTGATGCCGCGGCGGACCAGCTCCGGAAAGACTTCAGCCGCATTGCCGATGACGCCGACGGAGACTGGCTTTTTTTCAGCGCATGAGCGGCGGATGATCTCCAGGGCTGCGTCGAGCGACTGTGCCTGGACGTCGAGATAACGTGTTTTCAGGCGCATCTCGATCCGGCTCGGCTGGCACTCGATCGCCAGCAGCGACGCGCCGGCCATGGTCGCGGCAAGTGGTTGAGCGCCACCCATGCCGCCGAGCCCGCCGGTCAAAATCCACTTCCCAGCGAGGCTACCGCCAAAATGCTGTCGACCGACCTCGCAAAAAGTCTCGTACGTCCCCTGGACGATGCCTTGCGTGCCGATATAGATCCAGGACCCGGCCGTCATCTGGCCGTACATCATCAGACCCTTGCGGTCGAGTTCATGGAATTTTTCCCAGGTGCCCCAATGCGGCACGAGGTTGGAGTTGGCAATCAGCACGCGGGGCGCATCAGTATGGGTGCGAAACACGCCGACGGGTTTGCCGGATTGCACCAGGAGGGTCTGATCGCTGTCGAGTTTACGCAAGGCGTGAACGATGCGATCGAAACTATCCCAGTCGCGCGCGGCCCGGCCGATGCCGCCATAGACCACCAGCTCGCCCGGCTTTTCCGCCACCTCAGCGTCGAGATTGTTCATCAGCATGCGCATCGGCGCTTCGGTCAGCCAGCTCTTGGCTGTGATCTCAGGGCCGCGTGGTGAGCGGATGCGGCGAGCGTTGTCGATGCGGCTCATGGTGAACTCCGGCGGCTTTCTGGTGCGGCGACTTTTTCAGTTCAAGTGCGTCGTAGGCTGCCGGTAATGCGGGGACAAGACCGGTACGTTCATCGAGTGTCGGTCAGGTCTTGAAAAGGTAACCTGGTTCGGAAGATCACTTGCAACGGTTGAAAAACCGGGTCATGTGCTTGACAGCCGCGCCATTTATCAGCCTTTCAGGCGCACATGACAACACTTATGAGGCTGACCGATGCCGAGCGCGATTACACCCACCGCCGCTCGCATGCGCTTGATCGAGATCGTCCGCAGCCGCTCGTTTGGGACGGGTGTTGTGATCAAGCTCGCATCCGGGCGCACGTCGGACTTTTATTTCAACATGAAGCCGACGATGATGGACCCCGAGGGCGCGCACCTGCTGGCTCTGCTGATTATTGACATGCTCAAGGAAGACCAGGTCGATGCTGTCGGGGGATTGGAGATGGGGGCCGTGCCGATCGCTGCGGCTGTTGCTGCCATCAGTCATGCGGAAGGTCACCCCCTGCCGGCCTTCTTCATTCGCAAGCAGGCCAAGGATCATGGCACCCAAAGCCTCGTCGAGGGCCTGCCAAAAGGCCAAACCCTCGCCGGCCAACGCGTCGTGATTTTGGAAGACGTCACCACGACCGGCGGCTCCGCACTCAAGGCCATTGACGCGGTCAAAGCTGATGGGGCAACTGTCGTTTGCGTCGTCACCTGCGTTGATCGGCAGGAGGGCGCCGCTGAAAACTTCAAGGCGGCCGATGTTGATTTCCGCCCGCTGCTGACGCGCGCCGACTTCAACTGACACCAGGGCCGCTCAGCGAGCCGGTGTCAGCCGAAAACTGTCGTAGAACGCTTTTGCCAGCGGTTTTGCTATATCGATGTCGGCACTGGGATAGCGGGCCATCAGGCGATACCGATATTTGCCGGCAATCACGGTGCGGGCTTCAGCGCGGCGCTCGGGCAGGCCTAAGAACTTCATCTCGGGGCAGGTCACATCTGCCGTGTAGGTGATGACCCCGGCGTCCTTGATCTCCCGGACGTTGCTCAATTTGACCCTGTTGCCGTCGGCTTCACCACAAACGGCCTCGGGAAGCTCCATCTGGAAATCCGCGATGTTGAAAGGTTTCGCCTCAGGCGGTGCAATCTCGCTGTCAACTTCCAGAACGATGGCGGCGGCAGCTTGGACATCCTGACTCTTTGCGGCGTCGAGATCGGTCGCGCAGATTGCTTCCAGCGTGCCGGGTCCCTGTTGATGGCGGCACACCGCTGGCAGCGCGACGCGATAGCCAAGTTCTGGGTTTTCAAACGGCTGTGTCGATGCCTCGGCGCTCGAACCAAGGCCAAGGAGCGCGCACGCAAATAAGACGTAGGATTTGGAGGCCATGGTCAAGCTATCACCGAGGTTGGTCGTGGGCCAGATTACTCCAGCTGCGAGCTGTAGCAAGAGGGTACGATCACGGGGGGCAACACACCAATGCGCAACACCGCTGCGCGCTGACGCATTGCGGCGTGGCGGCGGGCGGGTATGCTGTGCCGACACCGCCAAGGGGAAACTCGCTGATGACGCAGTCCGCCGCGCCGCCTGTTCGACTGTCGCCGAGGCTGATTGCGGTGACGGCGCTGTTGCCGTTCGCACTGGGTTACTTTCTATCCTATCTGTTCCGCGCCGTGAATGCCGTCGTGGCGCCGGATCTGGTGCGCGAGCTTGGCTTGAATGCGTCGCAGTTGGGGCTGCTGACGGCTGCGTATCTGCTGGCGTTTGCCTTGTTCCAACTCCCGCTTGGCGTGCTGCTCGATCGTTACGGCCCGCGCAAGGTTCAAGCGGCGTTACTGGTGCTCGCAGCCCTCGGTGCGGCGCTGTTTGCCGTTGGCCGTGACACCGTTTCATTGGGACTGGCCCGTGGATTGATCGGGCTTGGCTTTGCCGGCGGGTTGATGGCCGGTTTCAAGGCCGTGGTGATATGGGTCCCGGAAACGCGTCGGGCGTTGGCGAGCGCCGCCGTCATGTCGTTGGGCGCACTCGGACTGATCGTGTCGACGGCACCCATGGAAATGGTCGTTGCAGCTATTGGCTGGCGGTCCGTGTTCGTGGGTCTGGCGGGGGCGACACTTGCCGTTGCCGCGCTGATCTTCTTTCTGGTACCAAAGGTGCACGCGACCTCCGCGCCAGCACCTCTCAGCGCGCAAGTCGCGAGCGTGTGGCGCATCATGCGCGATCCCGCGTTTTTGCGTCTGGCACCCATGCTCGGGATCAGCGCCGGGACGCACATTGCCATCCAGACATTGTGGTCAGCACCCTGGTGGCGCGATGTGGGTGGGCTCGATCGTGCTGGCGTCGCCCAGCAGTTGTTTGTCATCGCGGTCGCGTTCTTGATCGGCATCCTCGGCACCGGAGCATTGGCCGATTGGTTCGTTCGCCGCGGCACCAGCATTCTCGATGTCCTCCTCGGTTTCATGATCGCCTTCATCGTGGCTCAGGTCTGCATCGTCGTTAATGTCTTGCAGATCCCGTCATGGTTCCTGTTCGGGATGCTCGGTCAGGTGGCCGTTCTCGCTTACCCCTGGCTGTCCGGCTACTTCGGCGTGGCCTTGTCGGGCCGGGCCAACTCAACCATGAACCTGTTTGTTTTCGGCCTCGCGTTCGCCGCGCAATGGGGCATGGGCGCGATCATCGACCAGTTTCCACGCACGGCCTCCGGTGGCTTTCCCTTGGTGGCGTATCAAGCCGGATTTGGCGCCTTCGTCGGTCTCGAGATCTTGGGGTTGCTGTGGTACCTGCCCGCACGCAAGCGATTGATTGCCGCTGGCAAAGCCAAGCCGTAATCAGTTTCCGGAGTAGCGGCCTTTGCGCTTGGCTTTGAACGCGGCAACAGCTTCGCGATGATCGGCGCTCGTTGTCGTCAATGCGAATTGATCACCATCCATGTGGCTCGCGAGCGCATCATGTGTGCCTGCAATACGGTTGATGGTGGTCTTCGTCATCATCACGGCTGTCGGCGGTAGACACGCAATTCGTTCCGCCATGGCCAGCGCCGCGGTGAAGGCTTCGCCGGTGGGCACGATGTGTTCGACCAGCCCCCAGGCCAGCGCTTGCGCCGACGTGATCCGATCTTCCGCCAGAATGACCGCCTGCTTGGTCCGGGCGGGCCCCATCAATTGAACCAATCGCGGTAATGAGCCCCAGCTCATGTTCATGCCGAGCGCAATTTCGGGCACGCGGAAATGCGCAGCTTCGGCGGCCACCCTGAAATCCAAGGCGACCGCCAGTGCGACACCGCCACCGATACAATGGCCTTCAAGCGCTGCAATCGTGACCTGCTCAAGCTCGTGCCACTGCTGGCACATCCGTGGCCCGATTTTCAGGGAGGCCCGCCTGGCGCCAACGCCCATCGAGCCACGCGCAATGCCTTCGACATCCGTGAGATCAAAGCCGGCCGTGAAACTGGTGGCCGTCCCGGTGAGCACGATCACCGATGTGGCGAGATCATCCTCAAAACTTTGTGCCGCGGCCCGCAATTGCCGCATCAGCTCGATGGATAGCGCATTGATCGCATTGCCGCGATCAAATCTGACCACCGCGACGCGCCCGTCGGGTCCAAGGCCGCGCTCGATCGTAACGGGTTCGGTCACGCTTTTTCGAGCAATGCCAAATGCTGTTTGTGCACTTTGGCGATCGCCTCTTCGATGGATCCGCTATCGAGACTGTCTTTATGGATGGCAAAAATAGCACCAGCCTGGACCAACTCGGCAGCCCGACGTTGATTGAGCATTCCGCTGACGATGATGATCGGGCCGGTGTAATTGCAGCGCCGCAGGAACGGGATCGTCTCGGAGGCATTGTCCTTGGGCTTCAGGTGATCATCGAGGAAGATAATGTCTGGCTGCTTCTCGATCACGCAATCCAGCGCACTGCCCAAGGTCGTGGCGCGTCGCAGGCTGATGTCGTAGCCAAACATCGAACGCAGTGTGCCGCGCAAACGATCGGCATCAAGCTGATCATCCTCGACAATGAGTATATCGGTATACCCCGGCAAACCGCCGCGCGCCTTCGCGAGCGTACTCTTTTTGGCAAGGTGTCTGCCACCGGGGCTGGTCGGCGTCTGTGACGACATGAAAGGCGCTCCTGAGCGAGGCTGAGACCACACATTTGCCACACGATGTGTAGCATGAGCAAATTCAGTTGTTCCCGCAAGCCGAAAGATCGGATCAGATTAGCTGCTTTCTCGACATAATTGCATCGCTTTCGGCCGCCACTGGCCGTTCTGCGGCAACCCCATTGCACCAGCAGCGGGTTCACTGGAAGTTGCGCCATACCGTAGTTGCTGATTGCTCCGGCCGGTGCCGGTGGTTTATGTGTCCGGCTTATCCCCCGCACCTCAAAGGATCTCCTGATGATCGATTTTTACACCTGGTCCACGCCCAATGGACGCAAAGTTTCGATTATGTTGGAGGAATGCGGTCTGCCGTACGCGGCTCATCCGGTTGACATCAATAAGGACGAGCAGTTCAAACCGGATTTTTTGAAAGTGTCACCAAACAACCGCATCCCCGCCATCGTGGATCGTGACACCGGCATGCCGCTGTTCGAGTCGGGTGCGATCCTGATGTATCTGGCTGATAAAACCGGCAAGTTCTGGTCCCAAGAGCCAACTGCACGCTGGCACACGGTGCAGTGGTTGATGTGGCAGATGGGCGGCTTCGGCCCGATGCTCGGGCAGGTCCATCACTTCGTCAAGTATAACGCGGGCAAGGCGCCTTATGCCGAGGAGCGTTTTTTCAAGGAAGCGCTGCGGCTGTATGGCGTGCTCGATCGTCAGTTGGCACAAACGCAGTTTGTTGCCGGCGAGTATTCGATTGCCGACATGTCGATTTGGCCGTGGGCATCGCGCTTTGAATGGCAGGGCGTCGACCTCAACAAATTCCCGCATGTGAAGCGTTGGTACGTCGAGATCGCCAACCGGCCCGCGGTTCAACGCGGCTATCATGTGCCGGTGAAGCAGCCGGAAATCCCGTTGCCGGCGTAACACAGTGGCGAGTGACAACCAGACGCCCGTGAGGGAACTCTGACTACTTGATGCCCGCGCGCATAAAGCTTTGCACGAACTGGCGCTGGAACAACAGGAAACCAATCAGGAGGGGTGCCGACGTCATCAATGTGGCCGCACAAATGACCGACCAGTCGATGCCCTGATCGCTGGATGAAAACACTTGTAGCCCGACCGTCAACGGCCGTGCTTCGACCGAATTGGTGACGATCAGCGGCCACAGAAAATTGTTCCAGTGGAAGCTGATGGAAACGAGGCCATAAGCCAGGTACGTCGGTCGGGCGAGCGGAACGTAAACACGCCAGAGCGTCTGCAGGGAGCCTGCGCCTTCAACGCGGGCGGCATCGTCCAACTCGCGCGGTACGGTCTTAAAGGCCTGTCGCAATAAGAAAATCCCGAAGGCCGAGGCGACATATGGCAGGGCAATGGCCGGGATTGAATCTAGGATGCCGAGGCGGCCCATGGTCTTGTAGTTCTCGACGATCAACACGTCCGGCATGATCATCAACTGTGCGAGGACCAAAGCAAAGGCGATACCGCGGCCGGGAAACTCGTAGCGCGCAAAGGCATAAGCCGCGAGCGTGCCGAGCACGAGTTGTGACACAAGAACCAGCGTGACCAGCACGAATGTGTTGAAGAAGTAGCGCGCGAACGGTGCTGCGGCCCAGGCTTTGGCGAAGTTCTCCAGCGTCAGTGGTGCTGACAAAACGAACTTGGCCGAATACTCGCCAGGATGGAACGCGGTCCACACGGCGTAGGCCAATGGCGCGATCCAAAGGCTAGCCAGCAGCCATGCCGCGACGGTCTCGAGTGCCAGCCCGAAACCACGCGGTTGATATGGATCGGATGTCGCCATGGTGTTGACCTCAGCGATAGTGGATGCGCCGCTCGAGCACGCCGTACTGGACGAACGCGATCAGGGCGAGGGCTGCGAGCAGGACGACAGTGAGCGCCGCGGCATAGCCGGTATCCCAGAAGGAAAAGCCGACGGTGTAGATGTGAAACAGCAGAAGTGTCGTCGCGTTGTCAGGGCCGCCTCGCGTCAGCACGACGATATGGTCGACGGTGCGAAAGGCGCCGATGATGGCGTTGATCAACACGAACAAGGTCGTCGGCATCAGCAACGGCAATTGGACGCGTCGCAGATAGGTCCAACGCGACGCGCCCTCGAGCCGGGCTGCTTCCGCCAGCTGGGGTGGGATGGCTTGCAGGGCTGCGAGGTAGAAAATCATGAAAAAACCAGCTTCTTTCCACACCGCAACTAAAGTGACGGCCGCCAGCGCCGAGTCCGGCGACCCCAGCCAATTGCGTTGCGCCAAGCCGAACAGCCCCCGCACTTGCTCGAACAAACCGTATTGCGGCGTGAAAAAGAACAGCCAGATGTTGGCGACCGCAATCATTGGCAGGATGGTCGGTGTGAAAAAGGCCATCCGCACCCACGTCCGGCCCGGCAACCGGTCGTTGACCCACACAGCCATCAGCAAGGCCAAGCCAATCGATACGGGGATGGTGCCGATCGCGAACCAGAAATTATTGCTGACGGCTTGCCAGAACACCGGGTCCGCGAGCATCTGCTGGTAATTCTCGACGCCCACGAACCGTGACGGGCGTCGCGCCTTCGGCGTTGAGTAAAAACTGTCGATGAGTGCAGCCAGCGCGGGCCAGTGTGTAAACAGCACCAGAAACGTCATCGCGGGCAACAGCAAGAGCCAGCCGTGAATGGCGGCCGTTCGGCGGTTCATGGCTGTCTGCCCCCGAGGCGTTCGATGAATGCGTTCCGCCGCATCTCCGGCAGTGGCTCCGGCAGTGGCTTCAATCCGATTTTTTCGTCCAGTACAATAGGATCTGATTGTCCGCGCGCTGCACCATCTCAACTTTCTTCGAGACACCCCACGCGAGCGCCTGCTGATGCAATGGCAGCACACCGGCTTCATCGTGGACGATGCGGAAAGCTTCCGCGATCATGTCGTCGCGCTTGCCGGTGTCTGTCTCGCTCAAGATTTTGATGGCCAATTCGTCGACGCGCTTGTTGCAGTAGCCGCCGAGATTGTTGATGCCGCCGTTACCTTTGGCGTCGCGGCAGGCCGTAAGGTTGGCAATGACGTTGTGAGCGTCCCCGGATCCTGGGGTCCAGCCAAGCATGGCAAACGAATGATCATAACCACCCTGGCTGCCGGCGCGGGCAAAGTACTTGGCCTTCGGCTCGGCGAGGACCGTGACTTTGACATCGATGCGCGCGAGCATGGCGCCGACCGCCTGGCAGATCGCCTCGTCATTGACGTAGCGGTCGTTGGGGCAATCCATGCGGATCTCAAAGCCCCCGGGATAACCGGCATCCGCCAGCAATTTCTTGGCAGCTGCGGGATCGTAGGGATGGCGCTTGAATTCGCCGGAACGTGAGAACAACAACGGCGAAATCAGCAGCGCCGATGGCTCCGACATGCCACGCATCACCTTAGTCTTGATCGCCTCGATGTCGATCGCTTGATACACGGCCTTGCGCACACGCGCATCTTTGAACGGGTTCTTGCCCTTGATGTTCGAATACAGCAGTTCATCGCGCATGCTGTCGAGCCCGAAGAAGATCGTGCGCACCTCCGGCCCGATGAGCACATTGACACCTGGCGCTGCCTTGAGCCGCTCGATGTCCTGCACCGGGACTGGTTCCATCATGTCGATTTCGCCGGACAGGATCGCTGCAACCCGCGTGGCATCGGACTTGATGGTCTGAAAAATGATCTCGGTCAGGTTATGCTGCGGCTTGTCCCACCATTTGCTGTTGACCTTGAACACCGTCTTCACGCCGGGCTGATGGCTTTCGACTGTAAACGGCCCGGTGCCGTTGGCTTTCAAGGCCCAGGCGTTCAGCCCTGATGAGACCATCGACTGTGCGGCTTGTGCACCATTGGTCTCCGCCCATTTTTTGGACAACATGTAAAGCGTGTCGAATTCCGCGTGCAGAATCGGGTTGGGCGACTTGGTCACCATCTCAAGCGTATAATCGTCGATCTTGGTCATGACGGTCGTCAGATCAATTTTATTGCGCATGGTAACCGTCGGCGCACGCAGTCGCTCGAACGAGAAGATCACATCGTCAGCGTTGAAGCTGTTGCCATCGTGGAAGACGACGCCTTTGCGCAGATAGAAGCGCCATTTGGTAGGCTCGAGCATCTCCCAACGTTCGGCGAGTCCGGGGACGATTTTCAGATCCTTGTCGCGCTTGGTCAGGCCTTCATAAACATTGCCGAGGGCACCGAGCGTGAAGCTCTCGTTGAGGGTGTGCGGATCAAGCGCGTTGAGGTCGCCCTGAAAGGCATATTTGAAAGTCTTGGCATCGGCTGCTCCAGCCAATCCAAAGCCGATGACTGCTGCCGCTAAGGCCCGTCGCAATCCGCGCATGTAATCCTCCCAATAGCGTAGAACCCAATGCTGCCATTCCACGCGCCGTTTGTCTTGTGGGAAGTGCAACAGATCAAAACAGGGAGTAGCAACCGTCAATCAGAAACGAGTCGCCGGTATGATACGAGGCAGCGTCGCTCATCAGGTACACAGCGATACCACCGAAGTCCGCGGCCTTGCCCCAGCGCCGCATTGGAATGCGCGGCAACACATTGGCTGTGAACTTCGGATTGCTGGTGGCGTTTACGGTCATGTCGGTTTCGATCCAGCCGGGCAGCACCGAATTGGCACGGACACCGTGACGGGCGAACTCGACGGAGAGGGCCCGCATCATCGAAACCAAGCCACCTTTGGTTGCCGCATAGTGTTCGCTGCGGGCGGCGCCCTCAATGGCTGCCAATGACGCGGTACCAACCAGCGTGCCACCGCCCGGTCGGCTGGTCATATGTTTTGCAGCAGCCCTCAGCGTGTAGAAGGCACCATCTAAGTTGACGCGCATCACGCGGCGCCATTCCTCGCTGGTCATTTCGGTAAAGGCCGGCGCGCCGCCGCGACCGGAAACACCGGCATTGGCAAAGCAACCGTCGACGCGACCGAACACCGCAAGTGTCTTCTGGAACGCGGATATGACAGCGGCTTCATCGCCGACATCACATTCGAGGGCCAGGACTTTGCGGCCGGATTTTTCCAGCAGCACTTTGGCCGCCGCGTTTTTTGCGGGGTTGGTGCCCCAGATGCAGACGTCGGCTCCAGCTTGCGCGACCGCCTCGGCAAAACCAAGGCCAATACCACTGTTGCCGCCGGTGATCAGGGCAACTTTGCCGGTCAAGTCAAAGGGTGCATAGGCCATAGGTAGTCTCCGGATCTGGATGAGCGCCCCGAAGCTGGCATGTCCGCCGCCTGATGTCACGGGAGGTGACGGGGATCACGACACTGGGGTCGCGTCTGGCAAAATCCGATAGGCGAGCCAGACCCCAATGAAACCAAACACAATACCGCCAGCGGCGCTGGCGAAAAAAACCCCCTCAGCGCCTGCCCATTGGCCACCAAGCCAGACCAACGGCATGGTGCCGAGCGTGGCGCGCGCCCAATTCAAGAGCGTGGCGTAGTGCGGATGGCCGAGCACATTGAAGGCAGCATTGGCGACAAACAGCATGCCGAGAAAATAGAACAGTGGCGCACACCATAAGCAATAGAAGCGCACCAGTTCGGCCGCGCGTTCCGAAACGCCGAACGTGTTGACGATCGCCGGCGATAGCGTCACCAGAGCCACCGTTGCGACCGTACAGAGCATGAAGTTGGCTTTCAGCGCTGCATTCAAGGAGGCGCGGACGCGGCCGTAGTCATGAGCCCCGAAGTTCTGGCCGATAATCGGCCCAACCGCACCTGACAGAGAAAACACGATGCCGAAAGCGACCGGCGTGACGCGCCCCGCAATGGCCCAGGCCGCGACCGCTGCGTCGCCAAACGACGAAACCACCGAGGTCGTGTAGATGTTGGCGACAGGTGTCGCAACGTTGGTGAGCACCGCTGGCAAGGCCACAGCCGCCAACGGCCAGAAATCAACCAGTGCGGTTTGTGCGTTCGGCCGTTGGTACATGCGGTGCACGATGAATGCGCCGTACAAGCCCATTCCGGCAAAGACAACTCGTGACAGCAGCATGGCTGTGGCCGCGCCATTCATGCCGAGCTTGAGCATGAAGATC
>JAYSUN010000388.1:0-1522 GCA_043719045.1 Hyphomicrobiaceae bacterium
CAGTGCGCTTTTGAGGAGAATGCCACGCCGAAAACGGATGAGTGATTTTGCATTGCGGCCTGCTCAAGCTCCAAAATCTTGCGCCCAAAACGGCCAGTACTGGCCGTTGCGAGTATTATAATACGTCGCACTAGAATACGCGACAGGTTTCTAAGCTGCGGATGGATATTCGCAAATTATTTGGTGCCAACGTGCGCCGCATTCGTATCGCCGCCGATCTGAGCCAAGCCGCTGTCGCAGACCGTATGGGTATTGATCGGGCTTTTATCAGCATGATCGAGCGCGGAGGGCAAAACGCAACATTATTCACGATACTGGAAGTTGCCGAAGCATTGCGAGTGCATCCCTCAGCTCTTCTCGCTGAAGCCGATGAAGTAAACGATTCTTACGAAAGCACAAAGCCCCGTCCGGCAGAGCCGGGCGGGGTGTGAGTGTGAACCTCAGTCGCCGTTCGACTTACGGGCACGTGACCAGATCAGATTGAAGGTCTTGCCGTCTTCGTCGTCGAATAGGTTGGCAAAGATCGGGGCGGTGAAGCTGGGGTCGTCGAGCTTGACCGAGAGATAATCGCGGCCTTCGTTCGAGCGCTTGGTCCAGGCGGCACCGATTTCGGCACGGCCCACAAAGACCCGGTGCGAGGGTGCATTTTCGTTGGCTGCCTCTTCGGGGATGATGCGGACGTTCTTCGTCTGCACGCTCATTGTGACGATTTCGCCCTGATAGTCATTGCCGACCTTTTTGAATGAACCGATGTTTGCCATGTTACGTCTCCTTGAGTTGGTCGAACCCGCGCTCATCGCGGCCTCGATGGCTGTTTCAAGGCAGGGGTATTTGCCCGCCGCACCTGATAGGCCGCAGCAAAGCGAAGGACGGTGAAGGGACGGGTTTCTTGTTTCCGCGAGGAATGCGTGAAACGCAGGGGAAGAAACTTGGCTCAAACCGTTGCGGCAAGGGGATATGAGGCGTAGCCGACCCCTGCCAAACAAAGCCAAAGAGAGACCGCAGATGCGTGGGTTTGCACCTCATTTCGCAAGGAGACTTGGCTGATAATTAAGGGTTCAATCGCAGGCCGGTCATCCTGAATTGGGCAATCCGATCAGAGTGCGCTGATGGAAAAACGCTTCATCCTACTGTGCTACCTCGCGAAAATTCCCGCTGCGCTGGCTGTCAGTGTCCACGGCGAACATCATGTCCGCAGAGCCATTGCCTGAACTTGCGGCTTGTCAACGGGCACGCCGACACCCAATCACACACCAGTCTATCAACACGCAGACGATGCTGGCAACGCCTCAAACCCATGTGTCACTCCGCATTCAAATGGCCCCGAGATCGCGCTAGCCTCGTCCTGATCTGCCGGATGGGGCTTCAATTCGATGCAGGTGAACGCTGGAAATTCCCGATTTGCAGCCACGCAACAATGCCAACTATCGCTGCGCCGAGGATTGAGAACGCAGGTGACCAGGTGCTTGCAGGCACCGCAGCGGCCAAGATGCCGTGCACCGCGTGATAGGCTGCAAATGCG
>JAYSUN010000389.1:0-12034 GCA_043719045.1 Hyphomicrobiaceae bacterium
GGCCGCAGCCCCGAGCGGGTCAGTTGCCAGTGGGTGGGACAGTGCGGCATGCCCCGCGCATTGCCTGTCTCATCCTTGCCGCCGGTCGGTCGACGCGGATGGGTTCGAACAAACTGTTGGAGCTTCTCAACGGTAAGCCGATCGTCCGGCACGTCGCTGAGGCCGCCCGCGCGAGTTCCGCAAACGCCATCCACGTCGTCACTGGCAATGCCGCCGACCAGGTGCGAACCGTACTGGTCGATCTCGATGTGAGCGTGACGCACAACGCGCGATTTGCAGACGGCCTGTCCTCCTCGCTGAAGGCTGGCCTCAACGCACTTCCGGCCGATATTGACGGCGCCATCGTGGCCCTCGGCGATATGCCGGAATTGACAGCGCAACACTTCGACCGCTTGATCGCGGCCTTCGCGCCCGTCGACAATCGCAGCATTGTCGTGCCAACCCAAAACGGCAAGCGCGGCAATCCCGTATTGTGGTCGCGGATCTATTTCGCAGACATGGCGAGTGTTGCGGGCGACACCGGCGCGAAGCACTTACTGGGCCAATATGCCGATCAGATCGTCGAAGTCGAACTCGGTACCGACGCAATCTTTGCCGATGTCGATACGCCGGAGGCGCTCGCGGCCCTGCGCGCGCGGCATGCCCAGACGTGAGGCTTACGCACACGTTTCCCACATCGTCGGATCATGTCCGCGCAGTCAATGCGGAGGGCTGCTATGAAGCGTACTCTGGGTCATGGTTCACCTATTCACGTTGCGAGCACGCGATGATCGGCAAACTCACAGGCAAAGTCGACGCCATTGGCGAAAGCCATCTCATCATCGACGTCGCCGGTGTTGGTTACGAAGTCCAGGCCTCATCGCGCACGCTTCGCAACCTCAAGATCGGTGACAGCGTCAGCCTGACGATCGATATGTACGTTCGCGAGGATGCCATGCGTCTATTCGGATTCGTATCTGAAGTGGAGCGCACCTGGTTCAGGACCCTGCAAACGATTCAAGGTGTTGGCGCAAAGGTTGCACTGGCGGTGCTCGGCATATTGCCGCCACAAGAACTCGCAAATGCGATCGCGCTGGCAAACTGGCAAGCAGTTGAGCAGGCGTCGGGGGTCGGGCGCAAACTCGCACAACGCATCGTCACCGAGTTGAAAGACAAGGCCCCGGCGCTGTCCGTGGCTGGGCTGAATCTGCCCGTGGCCACAGCCGCAAACTCCAAAGGTGGGGCAGCTGCGCCACAGACCGGAAACAATGCGGCGGCCGAGGCAATATCAGCGCTCACCAATCTTGGCTATCAACCGGTGCAGGCAGCACAAGCCGTCGCGGTCGCGTCGAACGAGCTTGGCAGCGATGCGGATGTTGCGAAACTGATTCGGCGAAGCTTAAAGGAACTGGCACGCTAGACGTAGCTCATTGAGGCTGCCGTCCGGTTTAACGAGACCTTCTCCGAATCAGCGCGTTATGCCATCTTTTTGTGGCTGAGGAGGGCGTGCCGTGAATGCAACGTTTGAATTGGAAATCAACGAACTGCAACTTGGTCATGGCCCGATCGCGGGGATCGATGAAGCCGGGCGTGGCCCTTGGGCGGGGCCGGTTGTGGCAGCGGCCGTCATTCTTGACCCGCACAATATTCCGCCGGGTATTGCTGATTCCAAGGCCCTTGTTGCGGAGGCGCGTGAGCGGATTTATGCTAAGATTATCGGGTCAAGTCGCGTTGGTGTCGGCATTGCTTCGGTCGAGCGCATCGATCGCGACAATATTCTCAACGCCACCATGTGGGCGATGTCGGAAGCGTTGAAAGACCTCCTGAACACAGTCGGTGAGGCGCCACGACTAGCCCTGATTGACGGCAATCGAGCCCCGCGCCTGAGCATTGCTACACGTACTGTCATCAAAGGCGACGCGAAGTGTTTGTCGATTGCTGCGGCTTCAATCATCGCCAAGGTCACGCGGGATCGAATGATGATCGAACTCGCCGATGACTTTCCCGGCTACGGCTTTGAGCGGCACAAAGGCTACGGCACGCCCGAGCATACGGCCGCCATTCATTCTCTAGGCGTTTGCTCAGCCCATCGCCAATCATTCAAGCCGGTTCAATTGGCGCTATTGCCGGGTTGAACGGGCCCGTGTTCCATCCGCGACAGCCGTTCCAGCGCACCCTGTAGAATGATGACGGCTGCGACCATGTCGATTTTGTCGGCACGTTTGGCGCGTGAAGTATCGCCTTCAATCAACGCGCGCTCGGCCGTCACCGTTGACCACCGCTCGTCCCACAACAAAATCGGTCGCGGCGAGACTTCGGCTAACGATCGGGCAAATGAAACGGTCGCCTGTGCGCGTGGCCCTTTTGAGCCGTCAAGATTGATCGGATAGCCAATCACAAATCCGCACACTTCATGTTTTGCGGCCAACGGCAACAAGTGCGCGAGATCCAGTTTCAGTTTAACCCGTCGAATTGTCTCGAGCCCCGAGGCGATCATGCGGGTACGATCCGACAGTGCGAGCCCCAATGTCTTGGTGCCCGCGTCAATACCGATCAATGTTCCGCGCGCAGGCAGAGCGGCCGCAAAGGCGACAATATCCAACAAATCAGGCTGTTTCGGCGGGGGACGCGTCATCGGCGATCAAGCTTTGTTCTTATGCAACCACGTGGGTTGTGGCGGTTTCGAAGGGGTTTATACTCTGGCGTCAGAAACTTCACCCATCAATTCAGCGGAGCCCGCGCAATGCAACTCATCTGGTACGGCCACTCTTGCTTCAAGCTACAGCTTGGGGGGAGTGCCTTGCTCATCGATCCGTTCTTGAACGGCAACCCGACATTTGAGACCAGCGGAATTGGTTGGGATGCAGCCGTCACTGGCGTCACACACGTCGCCCTCACGCACGGCCATGGCGATCACGTCGGAGACGCTGGCGCCATCTGTAAACGCAACGGCGCAACACTTTTCGCCACCTATGAACTGGCGATGTTCGTCAAATCGCAAGGCGCTGAAAAACTTGAGCCGATGAACACCGGCGGCACGGTTCGCACTGCCGATTTTGACCTGACGCTGGTCAATGCGCTGCACTCGTCAGCCTCAGAGTCCGGCGTCTATCTCGGCAATCCCTGCGGCGTTGTCATCAAGCCAAAGTCAGGCCCCGTCGTTTACCATATGGGCGATACCGACATGTTCTCCGGCATGGAACTGATTGCCGCGTTCCACAAACCACAGGTCGGTATCGTCCCGATCGGTGATCGCTTTACCATGGGAGCCGCGTCCGCAGCCTTTGCTTGTCGCCGGTTCTTTACCTTCTCGACGATCGTCCCCTGCCACTACGGCACATTCCCTGGCATGCTTGACCCGACAGCCGATGCGTTTGTTCGCGCGATGTCTGGTCACCGTGTCGCCGTCCCCAAAGTCGGTGAGGCTATGGCTCTAGCCTGAGTCTGTGAGCGTGAATCTAACTCCCGCCACTCGTGTTTCGCGAGTTGGTGCCTGGCAGTATCTTTTAGGTTGCGGTCTGGTTGTGGCCCGCCGATGAATTTGAATGTGAGTCTTACGCATGCCGAATGATCAAGCGCCGCCGGATCATATGACGGAAGCAAATGTTGGCGGTACCGGAACCTTGTGGGCGTTTACGCTCGCGACGTTCTTGTCAGCGCTACTGCTGTTCTCGATCCAACCGATGTTTGCCAAAATGGTGCTGCCGGTGCTCGGTGGTTCGCCGTCGGTTTGGGCGGTTGCGATGTGTTTTTTTCAAGCAGCCCTGCTGATTGGTTATTGCTACGCGCATATCCTGATCACGCGGTTTCCCGCGCGCACGTCTGGCTTTATCCATCTTGCGGTTTGTCTCCTGGCATTTGTAGCGCTGCCAATACGTGTGCCTGAAATGATGGGTGAGCCTCCCGCTGGCGAGCCTTATTTGTGGCAACTCGGTCTGTTCTCGGTGGCTGTAGGCCTGCCCTTTATTGCTGTTGCGGCGAATGCGCCGCTTTTCCAGGCGTGGTTTGCCAAGACCGGTCATCCGCAAGGCGGCGATCCGTATTTTCTCTACGCCGCAAGCAACCTCGGCAGTCTGATCGCACTGCTCAGCTATCCATTTCTGTTGGAGCCGACATTCGGCGTGCGTGCGCTTGCCGGACTTTGGGCGATTGGCTTCGCGCTCCTCGTGCTGACCATTGGCTTCGTCTTTTGGTTGATGCGCAAGTCGGCTGCCTCATTGGCGTCGCCGGCAGAAACATCGACGTTCGCCACATGGGCTGCGCGACCGACTTGGTTTGATCGTCTGCGTTGGATCGCGTTGGCCTTTGTCCCATCGGCACTTCTGACTGCTTTCACAACCCACGTGACGACCGACGTTGCTTCAGCACCATTGCTTTGGGTCTTGCCGCTCGCGCTGTATCTGTTGACGTTTGTGCTGGTGTTCCGTGAACGCGCCTTGATCCCACGTCCACTGCTTCTGGCGTTGCATCTCGCAGCCGTGGTCGCAGCACTCTTGTTAATGTCTCAGACCCGCAACGAAGGATGGTTTGTCACCGCTCCGGTTGGTGTCCTCGTGTTCTTTACCTCAGCGATGGTGGCTCATCGGACGCTGTTTGAAGTGCGTCCGGCAGCGCAGTATTTGACTGGGTTCTATCTCTATATGTCGCTCGGTGGCGCGCTCGGTGGTCTTGCTGCGGCATTGCTGGCGCCCAAAGTGTTTAACGAGATTTTTGAGTATCCACTCCTGCTCGCCCTCTCGATGGCCTGCCGTCCCGGGGCTTTCGACTTCTGGCCACTGGTTCGCCGCAGCAAGCCGCAATTTGATCAGGCGCTGGCCATGTGGTTGCTCGCAGCTGTTGGCATCCTCGCGGTCTTTTGGGTGCCCTGGTTGGTCGAGCGCATGCCGTTTCCAGGCTCGTTGTTGTCGGGGCCTGACGACATTCCAAGCAAGGCCGCGCTATGGTTTACTTGGCCGCTGGCACAGCTTTCGCGCTTCCTGTCGTGGGTCTTCGGTTGGGGTGCAACATCGCTGGTCGCAGGCTTGCTCGCAGTCATCTTACTTCTGAATTGGCGCCATCCGCCTCGTCAGTTGATGGCAGCTTTGATGATGGTGTTTGCGATCACCACGCTGCCGTCTGGCGTCAAGCGCGGTGACGCGCAGCGCAGCTACTTCGGTGTCTACCGAGTGTTGCTGTCATTTGATGGGCAATGGAACACGCTGGTCCACGGCACGACATTGCATGGCGCACAACGCGTCCGTGACGAGCAAGGCAACACGGTCGCCGATATTTCTCCAGCAACGTACTATCACTCCGAAAGTCCGATGGCGAAGTCGGTCGTCACCATGCGCGAAATTGTTACCGAGGCCGGACGCAAGGGCCGCTATGGAGTCATTGGCCTGGGCACCGGCTCGCTTGCCTGTCATGCCGCCGAGGGTGAAGCTTGGCGCTTTTTCGAGATTGACCCAGTCGTGATTAACATCGCGGCAAAGTCCGATAGCTTCACCTTTATCGAGAACTGCCAGCCGAATCCCGATATCGTCGTCGGCGACGCGCGTCTGACCCTGAACAAGGAGGCGGATGGCAGCTATGATTTGATCGTGGTTGACGCGTTCTCGTCCGACGCGGTGCCCGTTCACTTGATGACGGCTGAGGCGTTGGCCATGTACATCGCTAAGCTCAACCAAACCGGCGTCGCCCTGCTGCACATCTCCAACCGTTATCTTGATCTTGACGCCGTGCTGGCTGCGACAACGCCGCTTGTGCCGGGCGTTCACGGTATCATCGTCTCCGACGACACGTCAGACGGCAGCTACGCGCAGTCGACGTCAACAGTGGCGCTGTTCGCCAAAAGTCCCGAAGCTCTGGAACGTTTCCGAAGCTTCGGCACCGTCAGTGAACTCGACGCTAATGGGTTGCGCGGATGGACCGACGATTATTCCGACATCCTTGGACCGTTCCTGTCGAAGTATCGCAAGCGCTTCAATTGATCGTGCACGGTGCATTGGCGTGAATGCTCGTGCGACGCCCGGCGTGCAGGCAATACCATGGCAATTCCTGTCGATGAGCTGGCCTCGCGTGGGGTAAAATCGGGCTGTCAAATTGCGGCCGTGGTCGCGGTGTGCGACACAACGACATGAACACGAGCACATCCAATACTGCCAGCGCCAGCGCCCGGCGTGCCCAGCGGGAAGCGGCTGATCCATCGGTGTCCGCTTGGGTTGCGGCGAACGCTGGAACCGGCAAGACCCAGGTCCTGACTGATCGCATTCTGCGCTTGCTCTTGAGTGGCACAGAGCCAGAACGTATTCTGGCTCTGACTTACACAAAGGCGGCTGCAGCTGAGATGTCGAAGCGCGTCTTCGATCGTCTGGCGGCCTGGGTGACGTTACCGCCTGAAGCATTGCGGCTTGCGCTCGTTGATCTGATGGGTGGCCAGCCGACAACTCAACATCTGGTTCTCGCGCGCCAGCTGTTTGCGGGCGCCATCGAGACGCCCGGCGGCCTCAAAGTTCAGACGATACACGCATTTTCAGAGCGGCTCTTGCAGCGCTTCCCGCTCGAGGCGGGTGTGCCGCCGGGGTTCTCAATTCTGGATGACAGGACGGGGGCCGAGCTGCGCCGTCAGGCAACCGATGATGTCCTCGGCGAGGCGGCCCTTGCGCCTCAGTCCGAGATCGGGCGCGCGCTGTTGAAGGTGATCGCTTTTGCCGTTGAAGATCAATTCGATCAGTTGCTGCGCGAAGCACTCAGCCGGCGGGAGTGGTTGTTGGGGATGGCGGCACTTGCCAAGCGCAGCGACCATCAGACCGACGTGATCGATCGGGTTTACCGCGAGGCGTTCGGGCTACCGGATGGCACCGATCGCCACACCCTGCATGCGACCCTGTCTGACGCACTTGACCAACAGCAGGCGGCGGGTTTGCGTGATATTCTGCGCGGCGGCTCGGCAACCGAGATCAAGCTTGCCGAATTTCTCACCGCCATCATTGCCTCGCAGGAACCAGCGGCGCAGCTGCAGGCGATGCGCGAACTGTTCTTCACCAAGGCCGGCGGCGAGCGGTCAATCAGAATCACCAAGGCCACAGCAAAAAACTATCCAAGCCTCGGTGATGAACTCATCGCAGCGCAACAGCGTTTTGTCGTGGCAGATACCCAATTCCGAGCGCTTGATCTGCTTGAGACAACTCGTGCTTTGATCGTTCTCTCTGATGCCGTCATGACGCGCTACAGCCACGCTAAAGCTGCACGCGCAACCCTGGACTTCGATGATCTCATTCGCAAGGCGCAAAACCTTTTGCTGCCGGCGCCCGGGGTGACCAGCCCAGCGGAATGGGTGTTGTTCAAGCTGGACGGCGGTCTTGAGCATGTGCTGGTTGATGAAGCTCAAGATACCAGCCGCGAGCAATGGTCGATTATCGAAGCGCTGGCCGCTGAGTTTTTTGCGGGCGGCTCTCGAGACGAGATCGTGCGAACGTTGTTTGCCGTCGGCGACGAAAAACAATCCATCTATGGCTTTCAGGGGGCCGCCCCCGAAATGTTTGCCGCCATGGGCCGCAATTTTGCCGAACAGGCCGTGGCGGCGGGGCGCGCTTGGCGGCGCGTGCCGCTCAACGTTTCGTTCCGCACCACCAGTCCAGTGCTGGATGCTGTTGATCACGTTTTTGCTGATGCCAAGCGGACTCCCGGCCTAACCGCAAGTGGCGATGCCATCCAGCATATTGCACACCGCGATGTTCAGGCGGGCCTCGTTGAGATCTGGCCTATCGAACGGCCCGACGTTGTCGCGGAGGCCGACGCCTGGGCCCCGCTCGACGAGAAGACCGTACAGTCGCCCGTGACCCGGCTCGCGGGTAAGATCGCCGATACCATCAAGCATTGGCTTGATAACAACGCGTGCCTTGAGTCTGAGAATCGTCCCCTTCGCGCCGGCGATATCCTTGTTTTGGTTGGTCGCAGGCAGCCGTTTGCACCGGCGATGGTGGCAGCCCTGAAGGCTCGGAAGATCCCCGTTGGAGGCGCAGACCGCCTGACCTTGACCAAGGAAATCGGTGTGCAGGATTTGCTGGTCCTCGGAGATTTTCTGACGTTACCCGAAGATGATTTGGCGCTTGCGACTGTTCTAAAGTCACCGCTTTTCGGTCTTGATGATGATGCTCTTACCGCCATTGCCGCCGGTCGCAAAAAAACACTGTGGACGCAACTTCTCGACACGGCCAAGACCGATGCGCGCTTCAAAGAAGGCGCCGAACGCCTGCTGAAATGGCGTTCTGAGGCCGATTTCCTGCCACCTTATGAATTCTTTGCGTCGCTGCTGGAGCGTGAGAATGACCTGTTTCGCACGCGGCTGCTAAAACGTCTTGGCTCGGAAGCGGCTGATCCAATCGACGAACTCCTGAACCTTGCGCTCAATTATGACGAGCGACAGCCACCGTCGCTACAAGGTTTTCTGACCTGGGTTAGGGCTGGATCTCCCGAAATCAAGCGCGATATGGACCAAGGCCGCGACGAGGTTCGCGTCATGACTGTGCATGGCGCCAAGGGCCTCGAGGCCCCGATCGTGTTTTTACCCGACACCTGTGCGTCGGGCCGTGGTTCGCAGGGCGCACTCCTGAAGGCGGCAGGCGTTACGCTACCGCACGGCGTCAACGATTTGCGCCTGTGGCCGGTCAAAGGCACGGGCGATCTCGCGGTTGTGCAGACTGCCAAACAAGCCGAAGCCGACCGCGATGCCAACGAGCGGAACCGTCTGCTGTACGTGGCGCTGACCCGTCCGCGCGACCGTCTGTACATTGCTGGTTACGCCGGTCCCAAGGATCCCGCGCAGGACTGTTGGTATCATCTCATCCGCGGCGCGCTAGAGCCGCATATGCAGGCGATCGACACAGTGGACGGCAACGAAGTTCTACGCCTCGAGAAATCTCAATCTGGCCCGCACGACAAACCTCGTCGACATGGCGGTGACGCCGTTGCGGCACTGGAGTTGCCTGATTGGGCGCTGCGTCGTGCCCCGCACGAAGGTCAGTTGACCGTGCCGTTCGCACCCTCGCGCTTGGCGCCACTCGACAGTGACGAAACGGGGGAACCCATCGAGCGGCCCAAACCGAAGCACGCTGAACCCGCAGCGCTGCCGCCAGGTGCATCCAACGATACACGCCGCTTCTTGCGCGGCACACTCACGCACGCTCTGTTTGAGCATTTGCCGTCATTTCCACCTGCAACCTGGGACAATGCCGCTGCGCGTTTCCTCGATACGCGTGGGGCCGAGCTGCCCGCCAACATCCGCAAGAGTATTGCCCGCGAGGCGCTTGTTGTCCTTCGTCATCCCAGATTTTCAGCTCTGTTTGGTCCCGACAGCCAAGCCGAAGTGCCCATCGTCGCAGAAATCCCCCGCCCTGACGGCAAGGGGCCACCGTTGAAACTCACCGGTCAAATTGATCGTCTCGCCCGCGTCGGGAACGATGTGCTGATCATTGACTACAAGACCAATCGCCCGCCGCCGCTTGAGGAAAGTGGCGTGGCAGAGGCCTATCTTCTGCAGCTCGCAGCTTATCGGATTGCCATGCGCCAGATTTTTCCAGCCTGCACTGTCACCTGTGCCATCGTCTGGACCGATGGCAGCCGCCTCATGGAAATCCAGAGTGAACGTCTCGACGCTGCGGAAGCGCGGCTTTGGCAATTAGAGACTTTGCGCTGAGGAACGGGTTGTTTGCCCCAGCTACTCCAGCGTCTCCATCAGTCGACGCAGCAACTGCGTGCGTGGTAGAATTGACGAAATGATGATGTGTTCGTCGTGAGTATGCGCGCCGTTACCATCGACGCCGAGACCGTCTAGCGTCGGCACCTGATGAGCCGTAAAATTGCCATCGCTGCCGCCACCGGTACTGATGCCAACGAGATCGATGCCAATCTCGGCCGCCAGTCGCCTGGCATGTTCGAATAATTTTGCGCCACCCGGACTCATCTCGTAGGGAGGTCGGTTGATGCCACCCTCGACCACGATGCGCACATCCGGATTGTACGGCTTCAAGCCCTTCAAATGGGCATCCATCGCCGACCCATCGGCAAGTGTTGCAACGCGCAGATCGATATGCGCAATAGCCTTTGCCGGAATGACATTGTCGGCCGTCCCGCCAAAGATCTGGCCGACACTCATCGTCGTGCCGCGCTGATAGTTGGTCAGGGCCTCGATGTCGACAATCTGCCGTGCAAGTTCAAGGATGGCACTCCGCCCCTCCTCATGTCGAGCACCCGCATGAGACGGCCGACCGTGGGTCGTCAGCACATAGCGGCCGACGCCCTTGCGCGCGACAACGATCTTGCCGCCGTCGCGTGCGCCCTCCGTGACCAACACATACTTGGCATTTGTAGCTGCCGCTTCGATCAGCGCGCGCGATGTCGGCGAGCCAACCTCTTCGTCGGACGTCATCAGAAATCGAATGGGGAGTGGCGTCGTTCGGCCGCTGGCTGCGATCTCACGGAACGCTGCCAACGCGCCATAAGCATTGGCCTTCATGTCGTGGATGCCAGGGCCGTATGCTCGGTCGCCGTCGATTCGGAACGGCAGATCCCGCGCCAACGTGCCCGCCGGATGCACCGTATCCAAGTGGCACAACACCAGCACGCCAGGCGCATCGCCACCCCACGAACTCGCAATGCTGAGATGGTCGCCGTAGCTATCACGGCCGACGACCCGGCTGACTTGCGCCGTTGCAGCGGTAAACTCCTCTGCCACATGCGACATGAGACGGTTCACGCCCGCAACGTCAGGCGTGTGCGACTCGATCTCGACCCATCGACGAATGCCGGCCAACATGTTGGCAACACTTGTGGTCATGCTGATGTCCCCAGATCAGATATGGTAGTTGCGCCTGCCGTCAAACGAGTTTTGCGGCCCGGCGCTCATAGATCACGATGAACAGTGACGCCGCGACAATCAATGCGCCGCCAATCCACGACGAGAGGCCCGGCCATTCATTGAACAGAAGATATCCCGCAAGCGTCGTCCATAGCAGTTTGGTATAGTCGATTGGGGCTGTGATGCTGGCGTCAGCCGTGCTCAGCGCCTTGACCGTACAAAAATTGCTCAGTCCCGCCGCCGCCGCCATCACGACCAACAAACCAATGTCGGTCAGCGTAGGTGTCACCCAGACCGGAAGCGTTGCCAATAGCGCCAATGGCATGATTGTCAGCGGCTGATAAAACGTGATCGTCAGGGTGCTGTCGTACTTTGCCATGTCCTTGGCCATCAGCAGCGACAAGGCCCACAGGGCACTGGAACATAATGCGAGCAGGGCTGGCCACGACAACGCACTAGCGCCTGGCTTCAAGACTATCATCGCGCCGAGCATGCCGGTGAGCAATGCCAGCCAGCGTGCAACCCCAACCTGCTCTCGAAACCAGAATGCTGACCCCGCGACGACAAACAGCCCGGTGGTTTGGCCAAGCGTTGCGGCATCGCCGAGGGGCATGTTCGACAAAGCATAGTACCATGCCCACATTGAACTCATCCCGACTGCGCCCCGCAACAGGTGACCTGAAGGCACATTGGTTCGCCATGCCATGTGACCGGGGCGAAACACGAA
This sequence comes from Hyphomicrobiaceae bacterium, assembly GCA_043719045.1. GTDB lineage: Bacteria > Pseudomonadota > Alphaproteobacteria > Rhizobiales > Hyphomicrobiaceae > JABFRJ01. The sequence continues at coordinate 11,544 of JAYSUN010000389.1, forward strand.
CGGTAAGGTGATGAGAACGGTGAGCAGCGTGCGGAGGAAAACGATCTCGGCGCTGGGCAAGCCACGCGACGCCATGGTGCGCACGCCGACATGCAGGAATGACGACAACACCGCCGCCAGCCCCATGTAGATGATTGCGCGCGTGACGGTGCTGGCCCCATTGGCTGCGGCCAAGAAGTTCAGTCGAGCTTGCCGGAGCGGGTTCATGAGTCTGATTTGCCTCGTTTGGGCCTTTCAGCCACCAGCGACTATCGCAGTCACTGAAAGCGGTCGTCAAAGGCCGAATTTGACGTTACATGTGTGGTTTCTTGCATAGCTCCGCTGGATCGACCCTGCATGGCCTCGCCTGTGAAGATTCCCGATACTGTCACGGTCTGCATCACCAGTTGCGGCCGACTCGACCTGTTGGCCGAAACGCTGCGCACGTTTCGCCAATTCAATGTCGGGGGCCGCACCCTGATTTCGGAAGACTCAGCCAACGACGCCATCAT
>JAYSUN010000390.1:0-12021 GCA_043719045.1 Hyphomicrobiaceae bacterium
AACCGGCAATCTCCACCTCGGCAACTATCTCGGTGCGCTAACCCGCTGGGTCGAAATGCAAAACACGCACGAGTGCGTTTACTGCATCGTCGACATGCATGCGATCACGATACAACAGAAGCCGGCTGAACTGCGCCAAGCGATCCGTGCAGTCACGGCAGCCTATCTTGCGGCGGGTCTCGACCACAGGAAAACGATCATTTTTAACCAGTCACAAGTGTCAGAGCACGCCGAGTTGGCCTGGATTCTTAATTGTACCGCGCGCCTAGGTTGGTTGAACAAGATGACCCAGTTCAAGGAAAAAGCTGGCAAGGACCGTGAGAACGCCTCCGTTGGGTTGTACGGCTATCCAGTCCTGATGGCAGCCGACATTCTGGCGTATCGGGCCACTCACGTTCCTGTTGGCGAAGATCAGAAACAGCACTTAGAGCTCACGCGCGATATCGCCCAAAAGTTCAACCATGACTTTCGCGACTCGATTGCGGCTCTCGGTCTGAAAGACGGAGCGTTTCCATTGCCGGAGCCAGTTATCATGGGGCCAGCAACACGCGTCATGAGCCTGCGTGATGGCACTAAAAAGATGTCAAAATCGGATGTTTCTGATCTGTCGCGGATCAACATGACGGATGACGCCGAGACCATTGCCAAGAAGATTCAAAAGGCCAAGACCGACCCGGAGGGATTGCCGAGTGACGAAGCCGGATTGACGCCGCGGCCGGAGGCAGACAATCTCGTTGGAATTTATGCAGCGCTCTCGTCGACCACCAAAGCCGCGGTTTTGCAACACTATGGCGGGGCCCAGTTCTCCGTTTTCAAGAAGGCCTTGTCAGAGCTGGCGGTAGAGAAGATATCGCCGGTCAACGCGGAAATGCGCCGGTTACTGAGCGACCCGGCCGAGATTGATCGCGTTCTCATTGACGGTGCGTCCCGCGCTAAGGCGATCGCCGGGCCAATCGTGAAACAGACGAAGGAAATCGTCGGCTTTATCAGCTGACACCTGGACACTTCCTGGCGCGAATATGCGGAGATGCACACCTTGCCCAAACCAGCGCCTCACATAGACATCGATATGGCGGCCTTTTGGGCCGATCCCTATCCGGTCCTCGCAAAGTTGCAGCGGGAAGCTCCGGTTGCGTTTGTGCCGCAGCTCGGCTCGACACTGCTGACCCGGCGCGATGATGTCTTCCATTGGGAGAAGGAGACCGAGGTTTTTTCGTCCGATCAGCCGCAAGGCCTGATGAACCGCTTGATGGGCCAGAACATGATGCGAAAGGACGGGCCTGCGCACATGGCCGAGCGCAAGGTCTATTTTCGGGCTGTGTCACCGAAGGCCGTGGCCCAGTCTTGGGTCTCGCTCTTTCAGGCACATGCCGATCGCTTGATGGCAGGCATCGCCAAGCACGGCAGCGGCGATCTGATCGAGGACTTCGCATTGCCACTCTCGGCCGAGTGCCTCAAGGACATGACCGGCCTGACGAACGTGACCTATCGAACTATGGATGGTTGGTCGCAGGCCCTGATTGCGGGCATCGCCAACTACTCCGGCGATGCCAAAGTCGAAGCTGACTGCCTTGCCGCGACCGCCAGTATCGATGCGGCGACCGACGACATTTTGTCGGTGCCTGGTTCGATCAATCCAAGCAGCCTCCTGGCCGTCATGCTTGCCGGTGGGATGCCGCTCGACAACGTCCGCCACAACCTCAAGTTAACCATCAGCGGTGGCCAGAACGAACCGCGCAAAGCGATTGCGGGTTGTGTGTGGGCGTTGCTGACGCATCCACAGCAGTTGGCAGAGGTGCGAGCCGGACGCATTCGCTGGTTGCAGGTGTTTGAGGAGTACCTTCGCTGGATATCACCGATCGGTATGTCACCGCGCCGTGTGACACAAACGGTCGAGATCCAAGGCGTGATGTTGCAGCCGGAGGATCGCGTATTTCTGATGTTCAATGCCGCCAATCGCGATCCGTCCCATTTTGCCGAGGCCGACCGATATATCGCCACACGGGACACGACCAAAGCCATAGCCTTTGGCGCTGGCCCACACTTCTGCGCCGGCGCTTGGGCCGCGCGGTCGCTGGTCGCCGAGGTGGCCTTGCCAACGATTTTCGACCGTTTGCCGAATCTGCGGCTGAACACCGCTCCGCCGGTTCACCTCGGCGGTTGGGCGTTCCGTGGCCTGTTCAATCTGCCGGTCCAGTGGACAACCCCAGTTGCTTGATTGGGTTGCGCCGCGACAGGGTAAGGTTGCGGTAGCGCCGCCCGCTCGAGGCTTATCTGGGAAAGTGCCTGTCGTGGCTTTATCTTTTGAGCATTCCGGGTCACAGAGGGACACTCGCAGGCCTGACCCGCACTTAGGCCGCAACTGGATTGCGTTGCAGACATGACGACGACCGCCGAAACTGCTGAAAATTTCGATCGCCTAGAAGCCCAGGCGCAGCTGTTGACGGCGGTCTTTCGCACCGGCGGCTATGAGCTTGTGGCACCAGCAATCATTCAGCCCGCAGGCTTGATGCTGGATGTGGTCGGTGAAGACTTACGCGCCCGAACATACGTTTTCACCGATCAAGATGGGAATGAGCTTTGCCTTCGACCTGACCTGACCGTGCCGACATGTCGTCTGTATCTCGAGCGCCACGCCAAATCCAATACCTCGGCGCGCTACTGTTACAATGGCCCGGCCTTCCGCTACCGGCCACTCGATGCACCAAAGGGCAATCCACGTGAGTTCCGCCAGGCTGGATTGGAAGCGTTTGCGTTGACTGACCGAGAAGCCGCCGACGCTGAGATCGTCAGTTTGACGGCGACCGCCGGCCGAGCGGCAGGCCTCAAGGACATCCACCTGAAAGTCGGCGATCTTGGCCTGTTATCGGCCGTACTCGATGGTCTCGCGATGCCGCAACGCTGGCGCGAGCGATTGCGCCACCAGTTCTGGCGGCCAGATGCCTTTCATGCCGAACTCAAGCGCCTGACCACGGCCCCTGACGAGGCAGCACGCCGCCTTCCCAATGGTCTTGCCAACAAGATTGATCCCGCGAAGCCTCGGCAGGCGGCCGAAATCATCACCGCTTATCTTGCCCGCGCGGGTCATGAACTCCAGGGAACTCGCTCGATCGACGATATTGCTGCCGGCGTCATGGCCATGGTCGCCGATGCGCGCACGCCGGCCTTGCCCGCGCGTGACGCCGCCATGATTGAATCGATTGTTGCGGTTCGCGCTCCAGTCCGCCAGGCCGCGGATCGATTGTCGGCTGCAGCCAAGCGCCCTGGCCTCGACATTTCGGTGGCGATCGATGCATTCCGGCGCCGGACCGCTTTGATGCGCGCCACCGGGCTCGATATCGAGCGCGCCGAATTCTCTGGCGATTTCGGTCGCAAGTTTGAATACTACACCGGTTTCGTATTCGAACTCGAGGCTCCGGAACTTGGTAGCAATAATCCGATCGCAGGGGGTGGCCGCTATGACAGCTTGTTGCAAGCTGTTGGCGCCCCTCATCGAATTCCAGCAGTTGGTGCCGCCATCTATACCGAGCGTTTGCTACAGGCGCAGGCCGGAGTGACCCCATGAGCGAGGCTCAAAAACTGATCTTGGCGTTGCCCTCAAAGGGGCGCATGATGGACGAGAGTGCTGCTGTTTTGGCCAGAGCCGGATTGGCCGTCACCAAGTCTGACGACGGACGCGGTTACAAAGGTGAGATGTTGGGCCAACCCGACGTAGAGGTGCAATACGTCTCGGCTTCGGAAATTGCAGGCCGGCTTCGCTCCGGTGCCATCCATCTCGGCATCACTGGTGAGGACCTCGTACACGACGCCACGGCCGGGTTCGACACCCGCGTCAGATCAGCCAAAAAACTAGGCTTCGGGCATGCTGACGTCGTTGTCGCAGTTCCTGACTGCTGGCTCGATGTGAACCGCATGGCCGATCTGGAAGTCATGGCCATGGCATTCCGCCGTTGCACCGGCCGTCGCGTGCGCGTCGCCACGAAGTATCTTAATTCCACGCGTCGCTTTTTCGCCAAGCAAGGTGTCGCCAGCTACCGCATCGTCGAGAGCCTTGGCGCCACCGAAGGCGCACCGTCTGCCGGGCTCGCCGAACTTATCGTCGATATTACCAGCACCGGCGCCACGCTCAAGGCCAACGGACTGCGCATCCTTGATGACGGCATTCTGTTGCACTCCGAGGCCCACCTATTTGTTTCCGAAGCCGCCCCATGGACCACCCCTTTGCGGCAGCTCAGCGATGCGCTGCTTTTTGAACTCCATGCGCAATCGTCGTGCATCATCGGCCGGATGCCCCCAATTCTCCGCAATACCGCGACATAGGGCTACCATGGAGGCTGTGAATGGCACGCAGTGCACGCAAGGCAACGCTGACCCAGCATCTAAATGTGGCGCTGCTGCAACTGCTGCTGTCCGCGGTGTTGCCTCTGCCTGCGCTCGCCCAGCAGACTTCGCCGAGTGATTGGTCCAGCACCACCCAGGTTCGCCCACAAGCTGTGCCGCCTTTGAAGGGCACGACCCTGGATGCGCCAGCCAATGCCAACACGACGATTGTCACTCGGCCAACGGCTGAAAGCCGCACGTCGGGCCAGATTTCATTTGTCGCCCAGTTGACCGACGATGGTGCGGCCCTTGACCAAGGTCTGGTCTGGCGGATCTTTCGCGAGAAGCCGGGGCCGGACGGCAAAATGCGTCTGCTGTCGCAACATCGTGATGCAGCCCCTCAACTCCGCCTCGACGTTGGCGATTATGTCGTCAACGTCGCCTACGGGCGTGCCAACCTGACCCGCCGTCTGACAGTCGCAGCCGGCAAATCAGTTACCGAAAAATTCGTGATCAACGCCGGTGGGTTGAAGGTCGCGGCGACCTTGGCGTCCGGTGAAGCCACACCCGAGAACACGGTTACTTTTGACGTCTTGTCGGACGATCGCGATCAATTCGGCAACCGGATTCCAGTCCTTACACGAGCACGGCCCGGCATGGTTCTGCGGCTCAATGCTGGAATCTACCAAGTCCATTCCAGTTACGGCGACGCCAACGCTTTCGTTCGTGGCGAGGTCACGGTGGAGCCCGGCAAGATCACCGAGGCTACATTGGTCCACATTGCCGCCAAGGTCACATTCCGCCTCGTCGTGCGCACAGGTGGAGAAGCGTTGCCGGATACGCAGTGGAGCATTACGACCACCGGCAATGAACCCGTCAAAGAGAGCGTCGGTGCGTTGCCGACGCACATCCTGGCTCCCGGCAACTATAATGTTTCGGCCAAGCGGCTCGGTCAGACATTCCGTCAGGATTTCTCCCTGCAACCCGGCGACAATGTTTATGTCGAGGTCGTCACTGCGCAGCAGTAACATGCGGCGTGACACCGGCGCGCGGAAGTTTCAACTCTCCCGCTGTTGCCGTCAGGCGCCGGTTGGCATGTTTGCCCGCGCCGGCACGTGATCAGCGGTAGGACCGGACGGAACTTGTCCGGTTCGGTATTACATGCCCTCCAGCTCGGCGATCATGCCTTCGAGCACCAACAGGCCTTTTCCCCAGAAGGCTGGATCGCGCGCGTCCAGACCGAACGGTGCCAACAACTCAGAGTGATGCTTCGAGCCGCCCGCCTTCAACAGCGCGAAGTATTTCTCGACGAAACCGGGATGCGCCTCATGGTACAGGCCGTACAACGAGTTCACGAGGCAGTCACCGAACGCGTACGCGTACACATAAAACGGCGAATGGATGAAATGTGGAATATAGGCCCAGAAATTCTCATATCCCGCCTTCAGATCGACCGCAGGCCCGAGGCTCTCGCGCTGAACTTCCATCCAGAATTCACCAAGCTGCTCAGCCGTCAGCTCGCCATCTTTGCGCGCCTCATGCACCTTGCGCTCGAACGTGTAAAACGCGATCTGCCGCACGACAGTATTGATCATGTCTTCGACCTTGCCGGCCATCAGCGCCTTGCGCTCGCGTAAGTCGGTGCTGGCCGCAAGCAACGCCTTGAAGGTCAGCATTTCGCCAAACACCGAGGCCGTCTCAGCCAGTGTCAAGGGCGTTGGCGCGAGCAACGGTCCTTGGGGCGCGGCCAAGACCTGGTGCACACCGTGACCAAGCTCATGCGCCAAAGTCATCACATCGCGCGCCTTGCCCTGGTAGTTGAGCAGAATAAACGGATGCACCGACGGCACCGTTGGATGCGAAAATGCGCCCGGAGACTTACCTTCACGCACCGGCGCATCAATCCAGTTTTTGTCGAAAAAATTCTTGGCAATCGCGCGCATTTCCGGTGCAAAGCTGTCGTAGGCTTTCAAGACGGTCGCTTCGGCATCAGCCCAAGGGATGATCCGTTCGGGCTTCTCGGGCAACGGCGCATTGCGGTCCCAATAGGCCAATTTGTCCTTGCCCATCCACTTGGCTTTGAGCGCGTAATAGCGATGTGCCGTGCGTGGGTACGCTTCTCTTACCGCAGCAACCAGCGCGTCGACGACCTCGCGTTCAACGCGATTTGACAAATGCCGGCTGTCCGCAACGTCTTTGAATTCGCGCCAGCGGTCTGAAATTTCCTTGTCCTTGGCCAGTGTATTGGTCAACAGCGTGAACAGTCGAATATTGTCCTTGAAGACTTTTGCCAGGGCTTCAGCCGCGGCCTGTCGTTTTTTGCCATCCGGGCTCATCAACATGGTCAGTGTCGGCTCAAGCGCGGTTGGACCCGGCTCGCCCTCGACCTCAAAGCGCAACGCCGTCATCGTCTCGTTAAACAGCCGGTTCCACGATGCGATCGAAGTGACGGACTTCTCATGGAACAGCTGTTCCAACTTTTCGTCGAGCTGATGAGGCTTCTCTTTGAGCAAATTATCGAACCACGGCTTGTAACGGGCAAGTTCGGGATATGAGACTGCCGCTGCCAACACGGCGTCATCGATCTTGTTGATCTCAAGTTCGAAAAACACCAAATCCGTCATCAGTGCGGTGATCTTCTCCTGCATATCGCCGTAAAATTTTGCGCGTACGGGATCTGCGACATTGGCCGCATAATAAAGCCCGGCAAACGAGCCGAGCCGGTCAATCAAATCCGACAGCGCCTCATAGGTTTTGACGGCCTCAAGCAAGGCCGCGCCGCCGGAGGCCGCAATGGCTGATAAACGGCCCTGATACGACGCTTTGAGTTTGGCCGCCGCGGTCGCTGCACGCGCAAGATCCGCGCCGACCTCAGGCGCATCCGGACCGGCATAAAGGTCTGTCAGATTCCACTCCGGCATCGGCCCGAGGTCAGCCTCGATTTGGTCGCCAGCGCGCGCCGTTGCGGCAGTGTGGGCAAAAACAGGCAAGTAGTGATGGATCATCGTGGCCTCAATAGATCTTCGCCGCCAGCCAAATCACGAATGGCGGGCTGCGTCAAAGTCTCGGTGGCATCGATACTTGCGCATTCCGTCACTGGCTGTGACGTCGATCAGCAAAGGTTCTTGAATGACGCAGTTCTGCCGCCGCTCACGTCGTACTACGTCACGTTGAATCGGAGCGGAGTCGTGACCAACGCAAAAGTCTCTGAGGTCTGCTAAGCTTTCACCAGTGCACCAGACAAGCCCTTAGCAATCAATGCGCGAGTTTCGACAATGCCGTAGAGCTGGATGAACGAGCCGAACCGCGGACCCTGACTGACCCCAAGCAAGACCTCGTAAATCGCCTGGAACCAAGAGCGCAGGGTTTCCTTGGTGAAACCATTCTCCTTGCCCGCAGCGTAAACGAGATTTTGCAAGTCCTCCGCCGTCGCGGCAGCGGGTGCTGCTGCCAGCATTGTATCCAGCGCCTTCAAGGCGGTCGCTTCGTCGGCCGTTGGAGCGCGGTACTTTTTCAGCGGCATCTCGAAGTCGCGATAGTAGTTGATGGCATAACCGACGAGCTTATCGAGGATCGGTTGATTTTGCGGGTTGGCTGCCGGCGCATAGCGCTGAATGAAACCCCAGAGCACCGCTTTGTCCTCGGTATTGGACACCGAAACGAGGTTCATCAACAGACCAAACGTCATCGGCAGACTGCCAATCGGCGGGTTGCCTGTATGAATATGCCACACTGGATTTTCGACCCGCGCCTTGCCTTCCTCGTTCGGAAATTTAGCGAGGTACGTCAGGTAGTCATCGACCGCGCGAGGGATGACATCAAAGTGCAGTTTCTTGGCAGCTTTCGGTCGATTGTACATGAACAGAGACAGGCTTTCCGGCGATGCGTAGGTCAGCCATTGATCGATGGTCAGACCGTTACCCTTCGACTTGGAGATCTTGCCGCCCTTTTCATCCAAGAACAGTTCGTAGTTGAAGCCCTCTGGCGGCGTGCCACCCAAGGCCTTGCAAATCTTTGAGGACAACGTCACGGACTCGATGAGGTCCTTGCCTGCCATTTCATAGTCGACCCCAAGCGCCGTCCAGCGCATCGCCCAATCCGCCTTCCACTGACACTTGACTGCGCCGCCGGTGACCTTGGTCTCGACCTTCCGGCCACTGTCGGGATCGAGGTAGACGATCGTGCCGGCCTTGACGTTGCGCTCGATCATCGGCACTTGCAGCACCTTACCCGATGTCGGCGAGATCGGCAGAAACGGCGAATACGTCGCTTGCCGCTCCGCGCCGAGCGTGGGCAGGATGATCGCCATCACGGCATCATAAACCTCGAGCATGCGCAACAGCGTCGTGTCCATATCGCCGCTTTTGTAGTGCTCGGTCGCCGAGAAAAATTCATATTCAAAGCCGAATTGGTCGAGGAAGCGACGCAGACGCGCGTTGTTGTGGTGCGCGAAGCTCGGATAGTGGTTCGCCTTTACGGGCGGACGCTGGCTCCCCGCAGGGATGTCGCCGTCTGCCAGAGAAAAAGGGTCCGGCACACTGGTCAGGGGTTTATCGAGATAGGCACGCAACAGGTCCTTGTTCGGCACATTGTCCGGCACCTTGCGCAGGCCATCCATGTCATCTGAAAAGCAGATCAGTCGGGTCTTGCGGTGGCCTTCGGTCAACACCTCGAACGCATGGCGGACCATACTGGTGCGCGCGACTTCGCCAAACGTGCCGATGTGCGGCAGGCCGGATGGGCCATAACCGGTCTCGAAGATCACGGTCTTGCCTTTGCCGTCTGGCATCCGATCCAAGCGTGCGAGCAGGCGGCGCGCTTCTTCAAACGGCCACGCACGGGCCTCAGCACCGGCTGCGAAGTCGACGGCAAAAATGGATGCAGGCATGGATCGGGAACCGCGATGTAAGGGGATCAAGTGCGGAAACCGTAAGGGCGGGAGACTAGGGCGTCAATTGCCTGTCTCTGTCTGTCCCGGTCCACTGATCCACGTTCGGCAGGCTTATCCAAAGAAACCTGCCTATAACTGCGGAAATTGCTGCTGCCCCACAATGAAAATGCCGCATTCGGCGGTATCAAAAGCCGACAGTTCACGACTGCCCGCGACCGCCGGTAAGTCAAAGCTAGCTTGGCTTATGGCGGCTTTTTGAACGATAACGTGCGCTGGGTCTGTTGCTGCTCCGCAACCAGGATTGCGACGTTGAGGCTCGGTTCAAAACTGGAGAGAAGATCTGATGGCACTTGCACCCATCGTGGCCCAACCAAAGCGAACGAGCTATGACGTCGTCATCGTCGGTGGTGCGATGCTTGGCTCATCTGTGGCCTGGTTTCTATCCGACAACCCGGATTTCAAAGGCACCGTCCTGGTCGTCGAGCGAGATCCAACCTATGAATTTTCAGCGACGGCCTTGACCAACAGCTGCATTCGGCAACAGTTCAGCACCGAGATCAATGTCCGAGTTTCTCAATTTGGCGCTGATTTCGTCAAGAACTTCCAGGCCTACATGGGTGGCGACCCGCGCGTGCCAAAACCGGTTTTGCATAGCTTTGGATATCTCTATCTGGCCGACACCAAAGCCTTTGCCGACACCTTGCGTGCTGCTCAAAAAATTCAGGCTGCTTGTGGAGCGGGCACAAAGCACCTGACGCGCGATGAAATTGCTGCTGCCTATCCGTTCTACCGCCTCGATGACATCATCGCCGGCAATCACAATCTCATTGATGAAGGCTATTTTGACGGCGGCACGTTGTTCGACTGGTGGAAACGCTCAGCCCGCGAACGCGGTATTGAGTATTGCACCAACGAAGTGGTCTCGATGACCCGCAACGCGGCCGGCACGCGCGTCGAAAGCGTCACCCTCAAAAGCAGTGAAGTCATTGCCTGTGGCACGGTCGTCAACGCCTCTGGCACCCGCGCGATCCGCACCAGCCGAATGGTTGGCATCGACATTCCCGTTGAACCGCGCAAACGTTTCACTTTCACATTTGCAGCTGAAAGACCGTTAGACAGAGACCTGCCTCTGACCATCGATCCATCTGGCGTGCATTGCCGCACCGATGGCCTGTACTACATGGCGGGCTGCCCGCCGGACATCGACCCGGCTGTCGACAGCAACGATTTTGTGATGGACCACAACATCTGGCAGGACAAGGTTTGGCCCGCCATTGCCAGCCGCATCCCACAGTTCGACGCCGTCAAGTTAATCAACGGCTGGGCTGGCCACTACGACTACAACACGCTCGATCACAATGCGATTCTGGGGCCCCATACGACGGTTCGCAATTTCATGTTCGTCAATGGCTTCTCCGGCCACGGCTTCCAACAGTCCCCGGCGATGGGGCGCGGATTGGCTGAGTTGATTCTCTATGGCACGTTCCGGACGCTCGACCTGTCGCCATTCGGCTTCCAGCGCATTGAAAGAAACGAGCCGTATGTTGAGCAGGCAATCATATGACGCATCTGACACACGATGCAAAATTGTTGCCGAAAGACACTAGATTTTGGTTTCTGCCGGAATCCGGGAATTGGAGTGCGCTTTTTCGCAGCGCCTTTGCGCGAATCCGCGCACATCGACGCACGGCAACCATGGTCCACCGCAACGCGAGGCCTCTCCGATGCAACACAAACCCATGTATCGATTGAGCTTACTGATTGGTCTTGGCCTCCCCGGTTGTGCCGGAGATGTCGGGCCGTCTGGCCTCACAACAGCTTCGATGGTTCGCGAAGATCCGGTCGCTGTTCGAGGCACTCAGGTCTTGCCGGGCAAAAGATCGCGCGTCTTCACTCTTGCAGGTCTTGGAGCCGGCTGTGCGGCGACTGCGCTACCTAAAATGACGATTGACGCGCAGCCAGCCAAGGGCGCGGTCACCTTTGAAGCTGTTGAACCCGCGACCATCCAGTATAGTCTGTCCGGAAATTGCATCGGTCAAAGGGTCGCCGGCACCGGCGTTTACTACACGTCCCACGCGGGTGCGACCGGCCCGGACGTCTTCACGATTTCGGCTCATGCTGGCCATGGCACCGTCGCGACGCGAACCATTGCCATCAGAATCGCTGAATAGCCCCACCTTGCTGAGACGCGAACCGGTCGCCGCGGTCGATGGCACTCGTCAGCCGAAGCTTCCGAGCCGAGACTCGCAAAAATATAAGGTTTGACCCGAGCGCACTTGATCTGGGATGGGACGAGGTCTCGAACCGATACAAAGTAAAGCAGGTCGATGAGGAAAAAGATCAAGCTACCGCTTTCGGTCAGCCCGACCCCATCTCAATCAAACCCACCAAACGTCTTTTGGCTCCTGAAGTCGGAGCCCGATGTGTTCTCTTGGGACATGCTGATTGCACGTGGGGCCAAGGGCGAGCCGTGGACTGGTGTACGGAATTATCAGGCGCGCAACCACATGCGTGCCATGCGGCTCAGCGATCTCGGTTTCTTTTATCATTCCAACATTGGCAAAGACATCGTTGGTGTCGTCCGTGTGATCGCGTTGGCGCATTCAGACGCCGAAGACACGACGGGGACATGGGAGTGTGTCGACGTTGAAGCCGTTTGCGCCATGCCACAGCCTGTCAGTCTTGCCGCGGTAAAATCCAACGCTTCGCTGATCAAAATGGCGCTCGTTACGAGCATGCGACTATCGGTCCAACCGGTAACGCCCGATGAATGGGCCGAAGTTTGCCGCATGGGCGGGTTAGATCCGACA